>JALTMZ010000027.1 GCA_027001105.1 Thermococcus sp. | reverse complement strand
GATTAAGTTGTCAAAAGTGGGGCAAATTTAAAGATAAAAATGAAGGGTCAAGGAATCTGGCTCACAAATTTTTTCAATCTTTTAACTGAAATCTTTGTCTTCTTTGCAAGATCCTCTAAATCAGCACTCTTTAGATCGTTGAGCGTTCTTATGCCAGCTTTTTCAAGTTTCTCAAGGGTCTTTGGACCTATTCCCTTTATTTTTAAAAGTTCGCTTTGAGTTTTTCTTCTTTTCTTACTTTTTCTTCTCTTTAGTTTGGGAGATTCCTTGGGAGTCTTTTTCCTTTTTACTTTTTCAGCTTCAATTTCATAAGCTCTCTGTATTACTGTGTATGCATAGACAATCTCATTGGCAACTTTAACCTTTTCTTCAGCACCTTCTTTTTCTTCTGGAACCTTTGGAGGTTCTATGTATTCAGGAAGAGTGGGAGGCTCTTCGCTCACGTAAACTTCTATATTTATGGGATGGAAGGGGTTGTCCTTCTTCTCAATCTCCTCTAAGAATTTAACCTCCTTGAATTCACCACTCTTGAAGTACTCTTCTAAAGCATTTGCCAAGCGGTGGAAAACATTTGCATGCTCCAAAAGGCGTCTCTTTCCATACTCCTTAGCTTGACCAGTTGTTATGAGGAATGGCCAGTCGCTGCTCTCAATCAACAAAAGCTCCCTTCCAAGCTGTTCCAAAACCCTATCCCCAAACCCATCTTCATGGAGGTATTTACTCACCAAAGCAACCATTCTGTCCTCAGCTCTGTGTATGTGCTCCCACATCCACTCAACTTCAGGATTCCACCATGTGTAATGAGTTCCATACATTCCCCAAGAACCCTCTGGGAGTTCTATCTCATACCTCTCTCCTTTATAACCCTCAAGGAATCTTGAAATCGTGGTTGTTTCTATTCCTTCTTCGCCCATTAACTCTAATACACGACCAAGCCACTTGACACCTTCAAACCACCAGTGACCAAAGAGTTCAGTGTCATAAGGAGCAACTATTATACCCTTTTCTCCCGTCTCTTTCTCATAATTTTCGAGCAATCCCCTCACCAAAGTAACGAAGTGCTTTGCATGTTCTTCAGTTCTTTCTAAAGCCTTTTCTGGAACATATGGCTCTTTATCTCCCAAATCAATGTGCTTTCCAGTGACACGCCAGTACTGACCTCCGCTCTTCTCAGCTTTCTTGTGGAACTCCCTGTACCAAAAGTCACCAGGATATCCAATATCAGCACTCCAAACCTGCAGTCCAGTCTCCCTGTTCCTTGCAAAGACCGCTATGTTTGTGCCTTTTATGAAGTATGGTCTCAGCGTTGACTTCGGAGTCTTGGCTGGAAGGATTTTTCCATAGCCAAAGCTTGCAGGCCCTTCATCAATGAGATGACTTTCAACAAAGAAGAACTTAAGGTTGTACTTCTCTAAGAACTTCTCCAAACCTTTTCTCCACAGGATTTCCCCACTGCTTGGACTCTGCCAAAAGCCTTCTGGACGATAGGCACATTCTGGAAGCCATATGCCATTTGGTTTCCTCCCAAAGTGCTTCTCATAGGTTAATATCCCATTCACGAGCTGTCCTTCAATTGCTTCATCTCTCCCCAAGAGAGGCAGATAGCCGTGAGTTGCTGCAGAAGTTATGATTTCAATGTATCCTTCATCTTGGAACTGTTTAAATTTCCCAATTATGTCACCGTTGATGCTCCTCCAGTACTTAAAGACTTTTTCAAAGTAACTGAGCATGTATTCGACTGCTTTTCTCAGCTTTTCATCGTTTTCAAACTTCTTCAAATCCTCACGCATAGCGTTGAGCTTCCTC
>JALTMZ010000026.1 GCA_027001105.1 Thermococcus sp. | reverse complement strand
GTAATAAGGGAAGCACTTGAGCAGCTTAATACAGATGATGTCGCGTTTCTGCACTTCTCATGGGTGTATCCTCTCAGAGAGGATATCAGGGAGATGCTCGATGGAAAAGTGACCATTGACATTGAAAGCAATGTAACGGGTCAGTTTGCCCAGCTTCTTAAGAGGGAGCTCGGGGTTGAGGTCAATTATAAGATCCTCAAGTATGATGGAAGACCTTTTTCTGTTGAAGAAATCTGCGATGCCCTTAAGGGGGTGTTAAAATGAATTTAGACCCAAAAATTTTTGAGCCTAAAAGACCGGGGAGTCAAGATGTTGCGTGGTGTCCCGGGTGTGGAAACTTTGGAATTAGGAATATCCTGAAGAGAGCTTTTGTTGAGCTTGGGCTAAATCCTTGGGAGGTTGTTATTATCAGTGGTATAGGGCAGGCAGCCAAAATGCCTCACTACATCAATGTTCATGGCTACCACACCCTCCACGGAAGGGCAATCCCAATCGCAACTGCAGTTAAGGCATCAAACCCCGAGCTTACGGTCATAGCTGAAGGCGGAGATGGAGATATGTATGCTGAAGGGGGAAACCACTTGATTCATGCAATAAGAAGAAACCCAAACATAACGGTTCTCATACACGACAACCAGATTTATGGTTTGACAAAGGGACAGGCATCCCCAACTACAATGCTCGGAATGAAAACCCCAACACAGCCTTGGGGTGTTTTTGAAGAACCCTTCAACCCAATTGCCCTCGCTGTGGCTCTCAATGCTTCATTTGTTGCAAGAACGTTCATGGGATACTTCAAGGAAAGTGTGGAAATTATAAAGGAGGCAATTCAGCATAAAGGTCTTGCTATAGTTGATATACTCCATCCATGTGTGAGCTTCAATAAATTAAACACCTACACTTGGTACAGGGAGCATACATACTGGATGGAGGATCATGATCCATATGACAGAGAGGAGGCTTTTAAGAGAGCAATTGAAAAAGATCCCTTACCTCTGGGCGTCTTTTACATAAATGAAAGACCAACGTTTGAGGAAATGTCTCCTGCATATAAAAGGGATAAAACCCCACTGTGGAAAAGGGTTCCGAAGGTTGAAGAAATAAAAAGAATTTTGGATTTAAAGAGGAGGTTTTGAAATGGTAAAAGTTGGTGATACTGCTCCAGATTTTAGTTTAAAGGATCAAAATGGAGAAGAATTCAAGCTATCAGACTATAGGGGAAAGAAAGTTCTGCTTTCCTTTCACCCCCTTGCATGGACAAGCATCTGTGCTCAGCAGATGAAAGACTTAGAGAGAAATTACAAGCGTTTTGAAGAGCTAAATGTGGTTCCAGTAGGAATAAGTGTTGATTCAGTTCCATGTAAGAAAGCATGGGCTGATCACTTGGGACTAAGAAAACTGAGGATTTTATCGGATTTCTGGCCTCATGGGAAAATTGCTAAGCTTTACGGAGTCTTTAGAGAGAACAATGGCTTTTCTGAGAGAGCAAATATAATAGTGGACGAAGAGGGGAAGATAGTGTTCGTTAAGGTGTATCCCATCAGGGAGTTGCCGGACATTGAGGAGATATTGAAGCTCCTTGAGAAATGATATTTTTAAATGCAAGATCTTGAATGAAAAATGAGGTGACGTAGAATGCCAAAGGTCTGGATCGAAAAGATTCTTGATGAACCCGAGCTTTACCTGCTTAGAGTTGACGACTACCAAATAAAATACTTTGAGGCGACTTGGGAAATTCCTGAGGGAATAACCTACAACGCCTACCTTTTGAAGCTTAAAGATGCTGTTGTACTTTTCGACGCTTGGAAAAAGGACTATGCTAAAGAGTTTATTGAGGCGCTTTCAAAACTTGTTGATCCTAAGGAGATAACACATATAATAGTTCACCACACTGAGCCTGATCACAGCGGTGCTCTTTCTGAAGTGCTTAGGCTCAATGGCTACAAAGCCCAGCTTATAGGAACAAGCTTTGCAAAGAGACTTCTTGAGGCTTTCTATGGGTCAAAAGCTGTTGGAAACTTTTACACAATTAAAGATGGCGAAGAGATAAAGATAGGTGGGATGACTTTCCGCTTCATAACCGTTCCATGGCTTCATTGGCCTGATACAATGATAACTTACATAGTCGAGGAAGGTTTAATGTTCAGCTGTGATGCTGGCGGTGGGTATTCTATTCCAAAGACCATAGATGACAGCGATGGGGAAGTTGTTCAGAAGTATCTACCCTATGTCACCAAGTACATAGTCACCGTCATAGGTCATTATCACAAGTACATAGTTCAGAATATTGAAAAGCTCAAAAAGCTTGGCATAATCGAAAAAACAAAAATGATTCTGCCAGGTCATGGCTTGATCTGGCGGAAGAATCCAAAGAGAATTTTTGAGCATTATGAAGCAGTTGGGGCTGGAGTTCCAAAGAGGGGCAAAGTACTTGTGATATATGACTCAATGTATGGCTTTGTTGAAAAAGCTGTTGAGATAGCCTTAGATGAACTGAAAAAACATGGTTATACTCCAGTTGTATATCGTTTCACTGATAAAGAAGCTCCAGCAGTTAGTGATATTCTCGGTGAGGTTCCAGACAGTGAGGCACTTATAATTGGGGCATCAACATATGAAGCAAACATCCATCCACGGGTTAGGTATGTCCTCTACGAGATAGTTGATAAGGCAAACTATGAGAAACCTGTGTTAATCCTTGGTGCCTACGGCTGGGCTGGAGTTGCTGGAAGGGAAATCGAGACCATGATAATGAGGAGCAAATTTGACCATGTTGACACAATCGAAGCCAGAGGAAACGCCACTGAGGAAGACGAAGAGAGGATAAGGGAGAGCGTCAGGAAGCTCATCCAGAAGCTCGGAAAATGATTTCGTCTTTAACTTTTAAATTTCTTGGATCTCATGTCTAAGGTTCCCACTACTCGCTTTTGGATTGAAGCTTTATTTGGTATCATTGCTCGGATACCCTTAAATAGAAGCTAAGTGAAGATATTAGTGAGATGATGTCAATGGAAGAGGAGATCGTTAAGAAGTTGGAGAAACTGTCCGAAAGGGAAATTCTGGGATACGCGATTGCATCTGAGGAGGACGCAATACAGTTCTATCTTAAGCTTTCCGAAGGAAGGGGGGAGCTAATAGCTGAATTCTTTAAAGATCTTGCAAAGGCTGAGCAAGCACATAAAACACTCCTCCTAAACCTGCATGAGAATCTCTTTGGAAGCAAGGAGTATACAGTTCCGGGAGATGTCCCATTTGCTGAGAGCACAGTCAATATTGTAACTTTGGGAAACCTTGTGGAGGCCCTAAAGACTGCCCTTATGAACGAGAAGACCGCTGAAAGGGTTTATACCCTTTTAGCACAAAAACTCCCCGAGCATAGGATTCTTTTTGATTTCTTGGCTGCACAGGAGAGGGCTCATTATAGAGCTATTGAAGCTCATGAGGAATATCTTGAGGGATTAATGATGGGGAAACCTGAATACGTTGAAGCACCTCCCCATGTGATATTCAATCAAGTTGAAATATACTACAAACCCAGAACCCAGCCATGAGGGACTTTTATGAAGCTTTTAATAGTTGGAAACGGCATTGCTGGGGTCACGCTGGCAAAAGAGCTGTCTAATGACTTCGATATTATAATAATCGACAGAGAAAACGTACCATATTACAGCAAGCCCATGCTGAGTCATTACATAGCCGGTTTTGTTAATGAAAAGTCGCTCTTTCCCTATTCTTTTGACTGGTATGAAAAGAAGAGCATAGAGCTGAAGCTTGGAGCTGACGCCAAGGTGATAGACAGAGCAAGGAAAAGGGTGATAACCTCAGAGGGAGAACTTGACTATGACATTCTTGTTCTTGCAACGGGAGCAAGGGCGAGAGAACCCATAGTAGATGGCAGGGAGCACTTAAACGTATTGAGAACACTTGAAGATGCGAGGGTGATAAAAGAGATCCTTGAGCGAGAAGGAGATGCGATAATTCTGGGGGGAGGATTTATAGCACTTGAGCTTGCTGGAAATCTTGCGAAAGCTGGTTATGGGGTGCGGCTTATTCACAGGAGGAATACTCTCCTTGGTCTCGATGAGGAGCTGAGCAGAATATTGGAAAAAAGGCTTGAAGATGTGGGAGTTGAGTTTTATCTCAACACGAATTTGGTAAAGGCTGACGAGCGTGGAATCCTTACAGATAGGGGGTACGTAGAAGGGAAGCTTAAAGTGTGTGCTTTTGGTATAATACCAAATAGAGAAATTGCAGTGAGGAGTGGAATACACGCTGGAAGGGGTATTCTGATAGATGATAGATTCAGAACATCTGCGAAAGACATCTATGCAATAGGGGACTGTGCAGAGTACAACGGCATAATTTGCGGAACTGCCAGAGCTTCCATGGAACATGCAAGGGTTCTGGCAAACCTGCTCCGTGGGGAGGAGGACAAGTATGACTTTGAATTTCGTTCCTCAATTTTCAAGCTTGCTGGTTTTTCCGTGGCAATCATTGGTAAGATTGGTGGTTATGGCAGATGGATAGATGAAAACATCAAACTCTTCATTAATCATCGGGGGAAAATCATTGGGGCAGTAGTTCTTGACGACTTAAGATCCGCTACGAAGCTTGAGAAACTCATCAAGAGTGGGGCAGAGTATAATGAGCTCCTGTGAAATTTATAGCAACTTAATAGCTTGAGAAAGCCTTTTATATTTCACATTCGAAAAATATACTGAAATAATTCGATGGGGGGAATGACATGGTTGTGAAAAGGGAAATGACAAAGAAGTTTTTAAGCGAAGCTTATGCAGGTGAAAGCCAGGCACACATGAGGTACATGATTTTTGCCGAGGTTGCTGAGAAGGAGGGATTCCCAAACATTGCAAAGCTTTTTAGGGCCATTGCATTTGCAGAACTGGTTCATGCAAGGAACCATCTTAAAGCCCTTGGAGGAGTGAAAGACACCGTGGAGAACCTACAAGTAGCAATAGATGGGGAAACTTTCGAAGTTGAGGAAATGTACCCAGCATACAAAGCTGTCGCGGAATTACAAGGAGAGAACGAAGCTGTTAGGAGCACCACTTATGCCTTAGAGGCGGAGAAAATACATGCTGAGCTATACAGAAAAGCCAAGGAGCTTGCAAAAGAGAAGAAAGATATAGAGATCAAGAAGGTTTACATATGCCCTGTCTGTGGTTATACGGCAGTTGATGAAGCCCCAGAAAAGTGTCCTGTTTGCGGTGTTCCAAAAGAGAAGTTTGTTGTCTTTGAGTGAATCTTTCTTTTTTCCAACTTTATAAGTTTGAAACGCAAACTTTATAAGGCTGTCCTAAGAATATTAGAGTGAGGTATGTATTATGGCAAAGTGGAAGTGTTTAGTCTGTGGATACATATATGATGAAGAGGAAGGAGACCCAGATGCCGGTATAGCTCCGGGAACAAAATTTGAAGAGCTCCCAGATGACTGGGTTTGTCCCCTCTGCGGAGCCGGAAAAGACATGTTTGAGAAAATAGAATGAGGTGGTGGAGATGCTGAGCAAAACTATAGCTTCTGGAGACTGGAAGGGAGAAAAGCACGTTCCAGTTATAGAGTACAAGAAGGAAGGTGACCTCTTAGAGGTAGAGGTTAGCGTTGGAAAGGAAATTCCTCATCCCAATACACCGGAACATCACATAGCCTGGATTGAGCTCTACTTCCATCCCGATGGGGAGAAGTTCCCAGTTATGGTTGGTAGAGTAGCCTTTACAAACCATGGGGATCCCCTAACAGAGCCAAAGGCAAAGTTCTACATTAGAACAAGCAAGAAGGGCAAGCTCTATGCTTTGAGCTACTGCAACATTCACGGACTCTGGGAGAATAGTGTTGACGTTGAGTGATTTTTCTCTCTTTTATCCATTTTTGTCCAAGCAATGTTTTTTAATTGATTGACTAACTACAAACTGGTGAAGAGTAATGAAAATTTACAGTCCAGACAGAGAGTATCCTCCAGAATATCGTGAGGTCCTTGAAGAGCTTAAAAAGATAACTGATCCTGTAACTGGCGGGGATATACTTGACTCAGGTGTCGTTGCTGGCATTGAAGTGACCAAGGACACCCTAAAGATATGGCTGAGATTTGAAAGCCACGCTGAGTACAACATCATAGGAGAATCCCCAATAGCATACTCGAAGATAATCGGTGACATAATGGAGCGTTTTGCACTTGTTAAATTTGATAATGTTTATGTTTATGATCTGGGAAACAAAATAGTAGGGAAATTTGAAAATAAAGGCAGATATAAGCCAGAAGATTTAAGAGAGGGCTAAGTAATGCGGCTGTTTGGCTTTTTAAAGCGGAAGGATACAAGAGATATGAAGAGGAAGGAGCTACCCGAGGATGTTAAGCGCGTTGTTGAAATACTAAAGAGAGTCAGGGATCCGGAAACGGATCTAAACATAGTTGATGAAGGTCTTGTTTATGGAGTTACGATTGAAGGTAAAAAGGCCCAGATTTTTCTCTTCATGGCTCGATCAACTCCAGAGTGTCATTTCTGTCAGATGGTGGCAATAAACGTGCAGAGAAGAATCCTCAGGGATATAATCAATGTGTTAAAACAGGAAGGCTTTAATAAGATAGAGATTTATAATGAAATTGGACTGCTGCTTGAGGAGGGATAACTTATGATTCCACAAGAGCTCGATGAGAATAACCCTTTTGAAAAAATTAAGAACCTTTCTCTTAAGGAGCTGTTGGAGATGGCAATAACTTCTGAGAGTGGAGCAAAAGAATTCTATGAAAGTCTCGCCAGCAATATTGAAATTAAACCCTTAAAGGAGAAGATAAACTGGCTTGCGGGAGAAGAAAGAAAGCATGAAGAGCTCCTTAGAAGGATACATTCTGAAATGTTTCTTGGAGAAGAGGTTAGAACTCCAAAAGAATACATAGGGCCTGAGCTGAAGCCAGTTGCGAAGAAACTCCAAGATGTGAAGGATATAATAGATCTCATCAGGTGGGCTATGAAAGCTGAGGAAATGGCGGCTCAGTTCTATGAGGAGCTTGAAAAGCTTGTTGAGGGTAAAGAAAAGAAAAAACTGATGAGATATTTAAGTGACATGGAGAAGAGCCATTACTATACACTGAGAGCTGAATACGAACTTCTTCTTGACTGGTCCATGTACAGCCAGATGATGCATATTGGTCCGTGATAAAAAGAATTAAAATCAGAAAACAGCAAGAAAAGGAATGAAAGGATCACAGTTTGACCTTTATGCCGGTCTCTTCCTCAACCTCCTCGAAGCCTTCCTTCATGTACTTCACGAGCTCCTCATCGACCTCAAGAAGCGCCGCCAGGAACTCCCCAACGTGCTCCTTCTCCTCGTTGGCAACGTCGTAGAAGATGTGCTTTATCCTCTCGTCCTCTATGAGCTCCGCCAGCTGTTCGTAGAAGCTTATGGCGTCGAGCTCGGCCTCGATGGCCCAGCGGAGGGCCTGGGCTATTTCCCTCTTTGAGAGGGGCTTTTCCCTCCCGAGGAGGTAGGGCTTTTCAGCGAGCATGGTATCACCCTCATATAATATGTCCGGAGGTTAATAACC
>JALTMZ010000025.1 GCA_027001105.1 Thermococcus sp. | reverse complement strand
TTTTTCCATATTCCAGAACTTTACCCGCATAAAGTACCAATACATCTGTGCTAAGTGTAGCGACTACAGAAACATCATGGGTTATTAAAAGTAGGGTTATCCCTAAATCTTTTTGGATTTGTTTTAATCTGTTTAAAATCTGATACTGGGTGACGACATCTAGTCCGGTCGTTGGCTCGTCTGCAATCACAACTTCAGGATCTGCCAAAAGTGCCATTCCTATAGCAACTCTTTGCCTCTGACCTCCACTTAGTTCATGAGGATACTTCTTAAGAACACTCTCATCAATATTTGCTATCTTCAGCTTTTCTTTTATCATATCGAGAAGATCTTCTCTTGTTTTATTTGGAAAACACTTTCTTGCAACATCTAACAGCTGGTCTTGAATTCTATGAACTGGGCTGAATGCGTTCATAGAATTTTGGAATATCATTGAGATTCTCTTCCATCTGAAGTCTCTTCTGAACTTTTCTTCATCTATTGTCAGAATATTTTCTTCATTAAAAATTATCTCGCCGCTTTTTATTTCTGCATTTTCTGGGAGTGTTCTGAGTATAGTATGTCCTAGTGTTGATTTCCCACTGCCAGATTCTCCGATTATACCAATGATTGAACCCTTTTTTATATCAAAGGAAACATCAGAAAGAGCGTGCACCGTTCCGTATCTTGTTCTATACTCGACGGTTATGTTTTTAACACTCAGTATGTTGCTCATTTAACTCACCCCAATTGCCCTTCTAAGCTTTGGATTAAGTAGTGTTAGAAGACCATCTCCAAGCAAGTTCAATGCCAGCACGGTTAGGACGAGAAATATTCCTGGGAATATTGGGACCCACCAATAGCTTGTTATGTAAATCTGCCCCTCATATATCATTTTGCCCCAGCTTACCACATTGGGATCCCCAAGCCCAATGAAGCTTAATCCTGCTTCTGTAATTATTGCCCCTGCCATTTGGAGAAATGTATTTGCTATTATTGGCTGAATTCCATTTGGAATTATGTGCCTTAGAACTATTTTCAAGTCACTAACACCTGACACTTTGAGTGCCTGGATGAATTCTCTTTCCTTTAATGACAAAGCTTGAGCTCTCATTAGTCTTGCATTTGAGGGCCAAGTTAACAATCCAAGGACTACCATTATGTTGATTAGACTGCTCCCGAAGATTGAGACAACTAAAAGCGCTAAGAAAAATCCTGGGATTACTAGGAATATCTCAGTTATTCTGCTCAGCACATCATCAATTGTTCCTCCATAGTACCCAGCAATTCCTCCAACGAGAACCCCTATAATGGCGGAGAGTCCGGCTGCGACTAAACCCACTGCTAGAGACGTTCTTGTTCCCCATAGGACTCTGCTAAAGATGTCTCTTCCTAGATTATCAGTTCCCATTGGATGGGCTTTTGAAGGTGGCAGGAAGGGCTGGAAATCAGTAGACTGAGGATTAGGTAGGGGCAAAAGAGGAACTATTAACGCTATAGTTACAAGTACAGTGAGTAGGATCAAACCTATCAAGCCTGTTTTTGTGTATTTGATCTCAGAAATGGCTCCAACAATTCTATTGGCCATTTTTACCACCTCAATATCTTATTCTAGGATCCAACACAGCATATAATAGATCCGTTATGAATATTGCAACTGCAACGCTTATTGCAATCACTAAGTATATGCCCATTATCAGAGGATAGTCTCTTGCAAATGCTGCATCAAGTAACAATCTTCCCATTCCAGGCCATCCAAATACCGTTTCTATTAAAGCAGCTCCTGCTATAGCGTAACCCAATTGTAAGCCGAAAACAGTTACGGGCGGTAGTATAGCGTT
>JALTMZ010000024.1 GCA_027001105.1 Thermococcus sp. | reverse complement strand
GAGTAGTACTTTCCATCCACATCGGGTTTTGGCAGTTTTGTTATGCCTGCAATATAAAGAAGGTTTGATGCTTCCTCTCTTGTAAAGTAAACTCCGTCTTTAGTAAGCATGTAAATACCAGTAACTTGGTCTTCGTTAGGTTTAATTATAGCCCTTCCATGCCTTGGTGAGAGTATCTGTTTCTCAACAATCATTAACTCTCTTGCCTCTGCTCTTGCCTCCTCTAATTGCAATGCATGGAGGTTCATTTCATCTCCATCAAAATCAGCGTTATAAGGTGGTGTTACAGTCGGGTTTATTCTAAACGTCTTTCCAGGCATTACTCTTACAAGATGAGCCATCATAGATATCCTATGTAAAGAGGGTTGCCTGTTAAAAAGAACAACATCTCCATCTTTCAACTGCCTCTCAACAACCCAACCCACACCAATATTTTCAAGTATCCTTTCTCTGGACACATCAGTTACTTTTATTCTCATTCCATCAGGTCTTATTACATAAACTGCTCTTGGATACTCTGTTTTCTTTATGTACTCTTTTGCTATTTTTATGTTGTGTTCTGTAACAGGAATAGGAACTGTAAGTTCCTCTGCAACTGCTTTTGGAACCCCAACCTCATTTATACTTATTATTGGGTCGGGGCTTATAACTGTTCTTGCAGAAAAATTCACTCTCTTACCGCTAAGGTTGTACCTAAACCTTCCCTCTTTTCCTTTTAATCTTTGCGCAAGCGTCTTAAGAGGCCTTCCACTCCTATGCCTTGCAGGAGGTATGTTGCCCGTCTCATTATCAAAATATGTTGTAATATGGTACTGTAGCAAACTCCATAAATCCTCTACTATAAGTTGTGGTGCTCCTGCCTCTATGTTTGCCTCCAGTTTTTGATTCACTCTTATGATCTCAACAAGTTTGTGTGTAAGGTCATCCTCGCTTCTTTCCCCACTCTCAAGTGTTATAGAAGGTCTTATTTTCACAGGAGGAACAAGCAGGTTTGTTAGAACCATCCACTCCGGCCTTGCTAGTATGGGGTTATAGCCCAACTTTCCTACTTCTTCGTCAGGTATTTGTGATAGTAACTCCCTTATTTTGCCCTGATCCACTTCCTTATTGTCAAAATAAAATGTTGTTGGCTTAACAAGTGTTATATCTGCCAATTTCTTCTTACAATGAGGGCACTTTTTTGTTTTTCTCTCTGATTTGGATATGTTTATAACCTTATGGCAGTGTTCGCATGTGCTTATTAATATGTGGTAGATATGCTTTACAAAATTAACGTTTATTACGGGCCTAACCAACTCAACATGCCCAAAATGTCCTGGACATGTTCTTGATGTTCCTCCACATGTTTTGCACCTCAACCCGGGATCAATAACACCCAATCTCTGGTCCATAAGACCTCCTTCTATAGGATAACCCTCATCATCATAAGTGTCTGGAACTGTTATCTTAGCCCTACTTATCTTTCTTACATCCTCAGGACTATACAAACCAAATTGAACCCGCTTAACCTCTTCCTCAACAGGAGTATAATGCAATAACATACTTTCACCCTTCATCTGCTTTTTTACCCGTTATTATCTTCGGGAATATCATAAGTCCTCTGATCTCATCAAGCAATAGCTTAAATGCATAAGGCATCTCAACCTCTGCTATATTTTTAGAGTTGCACAAAACACACTCAAGCTCTTTCTTAACATAGTCAAGATGCGCAATGCTTCCACACTTCCTGCACACATATACTATGCTTTTATCGCTCTCTTCCAATAACCTGTCTCTTACAACTGCAGCAGCACCATATCCTATAAGCGTATCTCTTTCCATCTCACCAAACC
>JALTMZ010000023.1 GCA_027001105.1 Thermococcus sp. | reverse complement strand
ATCTTGATGCCTTCCTGCAGCAGAGCGATGGTAAAGCAGAATACGAGGTTATTGAAAAGCCCGTGACAGGGCATGCGGATGCTGTTGAGAAGTTTGGATGGGCCGACATTGAAAGAGCAGCAAAAATCGCAGGTTCGAGGTTCTACTACCTTCTCGACGACTTGGTGTGGCTCGATTTTGCACTGACAATGTATGCACTGGACTTCCTGAAGAAGAGGGGCTTCACCATTCTTTCTCCCCCATACATGATGAACTCCAAGGCGTATTCAGGTGTTACAGCATTCAGCGATTTTGAGGAAGTCATTTACAAGATCGAGGATGAAGATCTATACCTGATCGCCACTTCCGAGCATCCGATAGCAGGAATGCACATGAACGAAACTCTTGGAGAGGACGAGCTCCCTTTGCTCTATGCAGGTGTCTCTCCATGCTTCAGGAAGGAGGCTGGAGCTCACGGAAAGGATACTAAGGGCATTTTCAGAGTTCATCAGTTCAACAAGGTGGAACAGTTCATCTACTGTTTACCTGAGGAGAGCTGGGACTGGCATGAAAGGCTTATAGCAAATGTAGAGGAGATATGGCAAAATCTTGGCATCCCCTACAGAATAGTGAACATCTGCACAGGCGATCTGGGCATAGTTGCGGCGAAGAAGTATGATCTCGAGGCGTGGATGCCGGCTCAGGGTAAATACAGAGAGATGGTGTCATGCTCAAACTGCACCGACTGGCAGAGCTACAGACTTAAGATAAGGTTTGCTGAAAAGCGAGGAATGCCGTCCAAGGGTTTTGTCCACACCCTGAACTCAACGGCAATAGCAACAACAAGAGCCATAACAGTAATCATAGAGAACTTCCAGCTTGAGGATGGCAGGATTGAGATTCCAAAAATGCTCAGGAAGTATCTGGAGCCAATAGAGAGTGCGCCGAAGGAGTACATAGAGTCAAGAAGGCAATAGAGCGTTAGCCATTCAGATTGGATTCATTGGGGAAAATTAAATTTTTGAAATCTCCAGATTCACCAAAAGTGGTAAGGGAAATAAAGGTAAAGCAGAAGTAGGCTGGAAATGTTTTCTTGCTTATTCTATTTTTTGAAAATAGAGATCCCGAAAGAAGTAAAAGAAACTATGGAAAGGATGAAAGACGTGAACTGGCAGGAGGAGATTCGAAAGATAATAATAGAGAAAGTCAGGGAGGAGGCAAAGAGGAGACTGCTTGATAAGGCAAAGGAGCTGAGGAGCAGGATGAAGAACTCGGAAATTACGAAAATGATAAGGGAGGATAGAGGTGCCAGACAGGGCTGTGCTTGATTCAAATGTAATTGCTGCAGTGTTCTTCAGAGAGGATGGAATTTGCAAGAAGGCTGAGATAACAAACGTTGTCTGGAAGAAGATAAGTCTCCAGAGAGAGGATATGGATAGTTGTTGAGGATGCTTTAAAGAAGTGCATGAGTTTCTGAGTTCTGTTTGCATCACTGTCAGCTCAGCAGAGCTTTTTGACATGGCTTTCAGAATTGCGGTTGAAAGGGGTATAACAGCATATGATACCCTCTACGCATAAGCTTCAGAAAAATCAGTGATCCTCTCATCACAGTCGACAGAAAGCTTGCCGGGAGTGTGGAGGACTCGGTCTTCATAAGGTGGAGGCAGTTTCATTCTGAGAGTGAATCACTTTGCACTTTCAGCCCTCTCAATTTTTAGTCTGGTTTCATCTATCGCAATTGGCCTTCTTTTCTTCTTTCTTAGCGGTTTTAAGATTCTTTTGATTCTGATGGATTTGTCGCTTATTTTCTGGAAAAGAGAGGTTAATTGCTTTCTTTTCTTAAAGATATACTGTAG
>JALTMZ010000022.1 GCA_027001105.1 Thermococcus sp. | reverse complement strand
TAATAGAATACTCAGTTTCTATCACAAGATTTCTAATTGGATATGTGATTCTGTTAGGTTTGCTATGGTGGATTTTTGAAAACAAGTTTGAAATCTCTCTTGGAAAGGTAATTGGGGCGTGGTTACTATGTTTTGGAGTTTACTTGAAAGTATTTCACAATCCCACTTTAGCCATAGTTTTGGCAACAAGTATAGTAGTACTACTCAAAGCTCTTAAAAGGCTAGTTAAGTAGCTGATATGTGAGCGCCATAAAGTCCAATGAGACTAAAACCAAGACTCTACAGTTAATTTTCACCACTCCTGGCGAAAGAACTTACTATGCGAAGGTTGATGGGACAACATATGCAGTGGGAACAATAAAGGTGGAAGATGATGACAGCAGTCCACCGGCTCCAAGTGGGAGCATTTACATTTACGGTGTTTCGACTCCCGAAGAAGCTAATCCTGGCGATACTGTGAATTTCAGTGTTAGGGTTGATAACACTTACTCACAACCAAAGACTGTTGTAGTGTATCTTTATGTAAATGGAGTACAGGAAGACTTTGAGGGTGGTGATGTTGGAGGTAATGGTTCGAGGATGTTTACGCTTCAGTGGGTGATTCCAGAGGACATTCTTTCGGGAGATTATAATTACTTGATAAAGGTTATTCATGATGGGCAGACAATGGATGAAACAGCGGGGACAATAACAATCACAACAAACAAAACCCAAGGAGTTGAGATAGTGAGCTTCACATGCACACCAAAAGAAGTTGGTTTGTATGAATGGAAGCTTGATAGGGATAGAGTTACATGTAATTTAGTTATCCACAATTATGGCGATTCAAAAATTAAAGTTGCTCTAAAAGTGCTAATTGACAATATAGAAACATTTTGGGTAGACTTTAGAGAAATCTTAGCAGATTCAAACAGTTCGATAGAGTTTGAAGTAAAGTTTGATGATGAATTGGCAAAAATGGTTTATGGTCCATCTGCAACAGCCCTAAACTTTGTCCAAGAAGTTCAGGAATACGAGGGCGTTAAATGTGAGAGAAACGTGTGTTATAATATAACAATTTATTATCTTCCAAAGGAGCATACAATTGGAGTTGTAGTATACAAAGCAGAAAACGGAGTGCCAACAAACCAAGTACTAGCGAGGATAACAGGAGAAACAATAATAGTGAAAGATGATAATTATTTCGTAAAGAAGGGATTATTATTGTACAAGGAGATAGGAAAACAAACAGTACCATTTATTTTGGGATATGTTGGAATTTTAAGAGTCTCAGAAAACGAGGAAAACAAGGAGGTATTAAAATACATTGGAGAAAAGTTGAAAGACATACTACTTGAATGGATAGGGTGGTGATAATAATGAGAATAAAGCACTGGATACTTGTTTTTGTCCTTTATATCTTTTTATGCATTCCCTTATCCGAAAACGAAAAAATTGGATTATTTGAGATTATTAGTTTTATAATACTTTTAACAGCATTCTACATTGATCAAAAAATACAACGAAAACATCGGGAACCCTATATTATTGGTGATGCTAATAAAATTGAGCATTTAACAGCTAGAGAGCTTGAAGAGCGACTTAAGAAGAAGCATTAATTGAACTGGATAAGCTTGCTGATGTCCTTCCCTCCAATATTTTTGTTATTAATCAACTGGAGGCAGTGCTCTGAAGATTACTGGGTTTTATTATACTCCAGAGGGTCCGGTTGAGGGTGATAGCGTGTCGTTTACTGTCAGGGTGTATAATTCAATTAGCAGTGAGATTACTGCAATGTTAAAGCTGATGGTTAAGGATAAGGATTCTGGGGAGGTAGTGTATTCTGAGGAAAAGTCAATAAGTCCGGAG
>JALTMZ010000021.1 GCA_027001105.1 Thermococcus sp. | reverse complement strand
CTCCATTTACACCTCATCTGTGTGAGGAGATCTGGCACTGGAAACATGATTCCTTCATCTGTCTTGAGCCATATCCAGAATATAACGAATCCATGGTTAGCAAAGAGCTTGAAACTGCAGAAAGATATCTGAAAACCCTCATTGACGACATAAACGAGGTTACGAAGTTTGTTGAAGCCCCATCGAGAGTTTACATATCATTTGCAGAGGAATGGAAAAAACGCGCTCTTGAAATTGCGAGATCAAAGAGAAACATGAAAGACGTCATGAGGGAGCTCATGAAAGATGAAAGACTGAGAAAAATTTCAAATGAGGTTCAGGGATTTTTAAAAAGAGTAATGAGAGAGGGTGAAATGCTGATAGAAATTGATGAGGAACGAATAATTAAAGAGGCAAAAGAATTCATTGAAAAAGAGACAGGTCTTGAGGTGATTCTTGACAGTAAAGTCATGCCTGAAGAGAAAATGAAGATTGCGATGCCCGGAAAGCCTGCAATATATGTGGAATAATTTTTTAATTCTCATCCGGTAAATTGTTTTATGGGGTCATATCTAAGGATCGTCTTGTCCATTCTAATCACAGTTATTCTTCTTCCACCGGTTAGTGCCGACATTCTTGAGTATCGGATTGAGGGTACAATAAATGAGGGCACTTACATAGCCGTAAAGGAAGCTATTGAAAAAGCAGAAAAAGAGGGTTTCACTACTGTCCTTCTCATAATAGACACACCTGGAGGTCTGGTCTCATCAACTGAAAAAATAATATCTGAAATATTTGACAGCAGGGTACCGGTTCTTGCCTACGTCCCTCCAGGTGCATTTTCCGCATCTGCCGGATCTCTGATTGTTGTATCATCCAATGTTGCAGGGATGGCAAATGGCACATCTATCGGCGCTGCCACCCCCATCTCTACGGGACTTGGCGAACCCAGGGTTGAGGATAAAATTGTAAATTATCTGGCGAGCTACGCAAAATCCATTGCGGAAAAAAGAGGCAGAAATGCAACAGCAATTGAAAGATTTGTAACCCATGCATACAGCGCCCCTGCAAGTGAGGCGTACAGATACAACATAATAGATGTACTTGCTGACAGCAAATCTGAGTTCCTGAAAAAAGCAGATGGAATGGAAGTCGAAACCTCATCAGGCAAGGTTGTCCTTGATACAGCCGAACAGAGAATAGTTATCTATGGTGAATCGCTGAGAGTTAAGATATATAATCTCCTATCCTCTCCAGAGCTTGCCTCCATACTTCTAATTATCGGGATTTATGGGCTCATCTATGGTCTGACATCTCCCGGAATGGGAGCTGAAGTTCTTGGAGCAATTTCTTTAATTCTTGCACTTTTCGGACTTGGAGTAATAAACGTGAATTACATGGGTGTTGTGCTTATACTTCTGGGCATACTGTTCCTTGTTGCAGAATTCCTGACACCAACCTACGGTGTTCTCGGGGCTGCTTCTGTTGTTTGCATAGTTCTTGGAACTCTTATGCTTTACAGTGAACCTCTTATGCCGAGAGACTTCTATCAGAGCTTTACAATGCTTGTAGGAGGTCTTGGCCTCGGGATAGGAGCAATTATGACATTCGGGATAATAAAAATCATGCAGATAAAGAGGGCAAAAAAGAAGGTTGGAGCTGAAGCCCTGATTGGGAGGAAGGGGAAGGTGATGAGCTTTTCAGATGGAGAGGGCATTGCAAAATTTAATGGCGAGCTGTGGAAAATTATGAGCGATGATGACCTGAAGGAAGGAGATATCGTAGTCATAGTGGGGCGGGATGGTCTTATTCTGAGAGTGAAGAAGTATGAAGGTTGAAGAAGAGCTGAAAGCAGAAACTATCAAGTGGCTTGA
>JALTMZ010000020.1:7284-7701 GCA_027001105.1 Thermococcus sp. | reverse complement strand
GTGAAGTAGGTCTTCCTTCCCTCTGGACCGTTTACTCTCATGAGAAACATATGCTCCGAAAGCCAGCCCTCTTTAACTGCTCTCCTTATAGTCAAACGGAAGGCTAACTTCTTCAAACCGATTGTGTTTCCACCGTATTGTGTATTCACGGAATAAACGGTCTCACTTTCTAAGTCAATGTAAATTCTCCTCTTGTCAAGATTTTTACTTGTCTTTCTTTCATCGAGCTCGCCAGCAGAGTGGACAAACTTAAGGAACTTAGCTTCCCTTCCTAAACGTTTGAATTCTTCATAACCCTTTCTGTAAAGGAGAAACTCACTGTGAGCTACATAAGTTGAATCTGTAAGCTGAACAGCCGGAATAGTGAACACTGAATTTTTTGGACCAAGAACGAAGAACAATATGAACAGCTCCTTT
>JALTMZ010000020.1:0-7274 GCA_027001105.1 Thermococcus sp. | reverse complement strand
CTCCTTTCCAGCCATTATGTCCTTCATAAGTTCGTGAATTTCTCTGAGACCCTCTTCTCTATCCTTAGTATTGATGAATGGTCCTAAATCAACGCCCCTTGGAACAAGGATTTTTGTATTCGCTTTATCTCTCGCTTGATCGTAATAGTTGTCAAAGTGCACTGTATGCCCCGGAGTCGCTAATGGCTTCTCCTCTCCATATTCAATTGCCTTTTTTCGTATATATTCTTCATCTTCAGGAGAATCTGTGGCAACAAAGATTTTTGAAGGGTTGAGAAGCTTTATGTATTTTGCGAGAAACTCGTGGAGTTCAGGGTTATTTATCGCGGCAATTTTCTTAAACTGCTCTGGCTCAAGTCTTTCTTCCAGATATTCAATGGGTGTGATCTCCATTAATATCACCATCATAAGTTTAAATGAGTATCTTAAAAAGTTTCACACAAGCTTTTTCCTTATGAGTCCAGGTTTTCCATAAAAGCTTCTGATTTATAAGGAATGTAGCAAAAAGTATATTAAATATCTCCCTACTTAACTAACTCTTAGGTGTTAGATATGCAAGCAGTAATAATGGCAGGAGGCAAAGGAACGCGTTTGTTACCGCTCACCGTTTACAGACCAAAGCCGATGATACCGTTTTTCAATAAACCACTGATGGAGTACATACTTAGGAGCCTTATAGACGCTGGTGTTGATGAAATCTTTGTCCTTGTTGGATACTTAAAAGAAAGGATAATGGATTACTTCGGAGATGGTAGTGAATTTGGCGTTGAAATCCATTATTCTAATGGGGAGAACATAAAACTCGGAACTGCTGGAGCCACAAAAAAAGTAGTGGACAAAATTGAGGACACCTTCATAGTTGCATCAAGCGATGTACTAACGAATCTTGACATAAAGGCACTCTATGAGTATCATAAGAAGAAAAAGGCACTGGCAACAATAGCTCTTAGCGAAGTAGAAGATCCAACTCAATACGGCATTGCAATTGTTGATAACGAAAATAGGATAATTCGCTTTAAAGAGAAACCCAAGCCAGAGGAAGCATTCAGCAACCTTGTTAATGCTGGAATTTATGTATTTGAACCAGAAGTCTTTGATTTAATTCCTCCAAAAACTAATTTCGACTATTCACTTCATCTATTCCCAAAAATGCTTGAAGAAAATTTGCCTCTCTTTGGATTTCCCTTTAAAGAATACTGGAACGATGTGGGGAGACCATCAAGCTATCTTCAGGCAACAGAAGATGTTTTCCTCGGAAAGCTAAGATTGCCAGAGATTAGAGTGGACACATTAAAAGGAAACTTGGAATATGGAGGGGCTATAGTCACTGGGAAAAGATGCAAACTTAGGAAATTCGAAGTCAGGGGTTTTGCCGTGTTGGGGGATAACGTCGAAATTGGCAGAAATGTTAAAATAGAACGTTCAGTAATATTCTCAAATGTTACGATCGAAGAAGGCGCCGAGATAAGGGAGGCGATAATCGGGGAAAATGTGTACATAGGTAAAGGTGTTGAAATAGAGGCAGGAAGCGTTATTGGTGATAATACCGTAATCGAAGAGTTCAGCAAAGTTGGTGCGAATGTCAAGATTTGGGTTGAGTCAAGAATTGGAAAAGAAAGCATAATCCTGCCAGATTGAGGTGGTACAAATGGAGATTTATCGTTCGGAAAAATTTAATCCTGAAGAGTTAGCTTTGCTCGGTAGAGCAATCGGGACTGTTGCCCAAGGAACCATAATAGTGGGAAGGGATGGAAGGGCAATATCAAGGTATGGAAAAAGAGCACTTGTTGTTGGTATCGTAAGCACTGGCTCAACGATTATGGATGTTAGGCTTATCCCGTTGATTGCACTAAAGGATTTTGCTCACAGGAAGGGACTTCCATTGGCATACGTCTATTACCACGGGGGGGTACGGGTTGAAGTTAGCGGGCTTGACGTTGATGAAATTAAAGCAATAGTTGAAAGTAAGAACTTCATCGAGGCTCCTCCAAATGATATAGGAGCAACTGTGTATTATCCAAATGCCCTTGATGACTTTCTGCATGAAATATTCAAGCATCACAACTTTAGAGTTGAGGGAAAAGCCCTTGTGGACTGCATGAATACCCCAGCAGTGCTTTTGTTCCCAAGATTCAATGAACACTTCGGGTTCGAGGCAGATTTGATAAATGACATGATGACAAGCTATCTACCACCAAAACCAAAAGAAGTCTTTCTGCAAAAACTCAAGAAGGGGGAGTACGACTTTGGGCTACGCTTTAAGCCAGAAGGCATTATTGAGCTATACAAAGCAGGGGAAGAAAAATCTTTTGGAAGTATGTGGAAGTTTCTTGAATATTTAAAGAGGTTGTAATATCTTAGTTCTCTTTAATTTCTTATCCTGGCAAAAATGATTAAAAACAGAACACTCACTTTAAGATTTAAGCACGCGCACTTGTTTTGATCATGGAGGTGTCAGCTGTGGGTATTTTCATCGTGATAGAAGGCATTGATGGCGCAGGCAAGTCAACACAAGCAAAATTACTGGCAAAATGGTTTGAAAGGAGAGGATATGATGTGGTATTAACAAAAGAACCAACAGATACGGCATTTGGAAAACTGATACGAAAACTCGTTCTGACAGGGGGCAGAGAGGGTATCATAGATGGGGCAAAGATAAGCCATGAAGCAGAGGCACTTTTGTTCGCTGCTGACAGAGCTGAACATGTGAAGAAATTGATAGAACCCTCCATTAAAGCTGGAAAGGTCGTGATCTCAGATAGATATTTCTATTCCTCCCTTGCTTATCAGTGGGCCCGTGGTTTGGATTTGGAATGGCTTATAAATCTAAACAAATTTGCAATCAGACCAGACCTGGTGATCCTCCTCGACTTACCTGTTAAAGAGAGCATGAAAAGGATAAATGGAAGACAGCTAAAATCTGAGTTTGATAGAATAGCAGAGCTACAAAAAAGGGTCAGAGAGAACTACCTTAAACTCGTTGAAATGTTCCCAGAAATGAAAATTGTAAATGCTCTTGCATCAATTGAAGACATACACAATGATATAGTTGCGTTAGTTGAACATGAAATTTTAAACAAAAAAGAATAGGTCAGACAGTGCCGATATCATCACAGCTCAGACCGGTAAACGCACATCATCCCAAAGCTTTTAATTCTCTTTTCTTTAAAAACTCTTAGCCAATGATGATCGTTAGCCACTCTGAATTGATGAAGAAAAGAGGGTTAGCTGAGGCTAAAATTAAAAGAGAAATCACTCAGCAAAAGTAATGATCTTCAAATCAACTGGTCTTCTGACTACATTTGCCTTCCTTGCCCCAATTAAGTATTTGACTCCCTTTTCACTTACAATGTCAATTAGCCTCTGGGTTATTATGCCGTTGAATATTATTGCATATATGCCTTCTTTGTCATTTAAAGAGCTAAGCAGATCCCTAACCGGTATTTCTGCAATGACATTTTTATTCTCATCCAGCAAGATAGCCATTGAATTGTTTTTCACTTTTTCGACGAATTCCTTAAATTTCTCGAGTTCTGCTGCTTTTGGAACTTGAATCGGCTTTATAAATCTCTCTTCCTTCTTTTGTTCAATTCTTGCTTCTTTTCCTTCCTCTTTAACCGCAACAGGGGGCTTCTCTGCCCTAACTTCCTCCCTTTTTGTTTCTTCAGTTTTTTCCTTCTCTTTTTCCTTGATTAAATCATAGAAGCTTTTGCCTTTGTAGAAGAGTTCATTTATAACCTGCTCCGCTGGTACTTTGCTCCTCAAAGCCTTTATTATTTCCTTCTTTGTAAGCTCCTCAACTTCCTTTCCTTCTGGCGCTCTTGCCACATAATCAATATCGGCAACTTGCAGCAACTCCTTAAGGATAAGCTCTCCACCTCTGTCTCCGTCTGTGAATGCCGTTACAATTCTTTCCTTGCTCAGTCTGATAATTGTCTCTGGAACTGAAGTTCCCTCAACGGCAATGGCATTCTTTATTCCGTGCTTAAGGAGGTTGAGCACATCAGCTCTCCCCTCAACTACGATAATTGAGTCTGAGAACGGCACATGAGGTCCAGCTGGTAATTTTTCAGGACCATATTCAATGAGCTCCTTTGCCCTGACTGCCTTTTTGACTTCTTCAGTGAGCTCTTGACTCTCCGGAATTTCCTCCTCCATAAGCGTTTCAAGTATCTCCTTAGCTCTCTCAATGATGTATTTCCTCTTTGTTGCCCTGACATCTTCGATTTTTATCACTTTAATCCTTGCCTCACATGGGCCAACCCTATCTATTGTTTCCAGTGCAGCCGCTAAGATTGCTGTCTCGACCCTATCAAGACTTGATGGCACTGTAATTGTTCCGTATGTTTTTCCAGCCTTTGTGTGAACTTCAACTTTTATCCTTCCAATTCTACCAGTCTTTTGGAGCTCTCTTAAATCTAAATCGTCTCCAAGTAAACCCTCGGTTTGACCAAAAATAGCCCCAACAACGTCAGGTCTTTCAACAACTCCATTTGCCTCAAATTCAGCATAGATCACATATTTAGTCGTTCCAAAATCGTCCTTTGCTGACATGTTCCCACCTACCTTTCTTTTTTCAAACTTTTGCTTTTCCGACAAAATATGTTGGAGCACTGTCCTTTTTCTTTTCAAGGAAATCCCCTCCTTAAGGGGGTCAGAAACGGAGAGTGACTTTAGTGTAGAGCCCATACAAGTCCTCAATGCCCTTTATGTCCTTTTTTGCAATCATTTTGAGTTCTCTTCTTGTCTCTGTATCTACCCTGCACTTATAGCCTTCCAAATATTGAGTCAGCTTTTTCGCCAACTCTTCACCTTTTCTGTCCAAATCAGTTAATATCATGACCTCATGATACTGTGAAGCAATTAAAGCCACTTCTGAGAGCGGTAAGCGTGAGAGCCTTATTATCTCCGCTCTGACCCCCAATTTCCTTAAAGCCACCTCGTCTCGCAAACCTTCCACAATGATAGCACCATCAAACTCTCGCAATTTATCTATCAGCAGTTCGAATCTTTTATAGTTTTCGGCATACATTTTGCCGTCGTGTTGATGAGAAGTTTATGAGGTTATAAATTTTTGGGAAGAAGGTTGGCATAAATATGACGATCTTACTCAGCAAACTTCCTTAACTTTCCCAACGTAGCTCATAGGCTCTTCATAAAATTCCTCAATTAACCTCTGCAGTTTTTTGGAAAGCTGAATCTGAACTCCCCATGCTCCTTCAATGTAACCTTTAGCCGCCATTCTGCCCAAAAACTTTTTCATCTCCTCACTTAATGGTGAGGGTTTACATCTCGCCCAGGGGGTTCCTGGTAGAGGCATGAAGTAGTGGGCTCTAACCTTTCCGCCCTTACGCATAATCCACTTCATCAGCTCAATACTCTTTCTCTGACTTTCTTCACTTTCATTAGGCAAGCCGACAATGAAATCAACAACCGGCTCAATTCCATATTCAACCATGTATTCAACAGCTTCCATCACATGGCGAACCGTATGCAAGCGGTGCATAGCCTTAAGCATGGCATCGTCTCCGCTCTGCGCTCCAATGGCGAGTCTTCTGTTATCTGCATATTTTATGAGGAGCTCAAGGGTCTCAGGCTTCACGAATTCCGGTCTAACTTCACTCGGAAACGTTCCATAAAATAAACGTCGCCCCTCCTTTCTTAAAGGTTGCAGTGCCTTTAGGAGGGCTTCAAGTTTATCAAGTTTTAAAATTGCTCCCGGACTTCCATAGGCAAAGGCATTTGGAGTGATGTAGCGCATATCCCTCATTCTTCTTGAATACTTTACAATCTGGTCTATCGGTCTGTGCCTCATGCGAAAACCTTTGACGTAAGGTGTCTGGCAGTAGTAGCAACCAAAAGGGCAGCCCCTGCTTATCTCAATAGGTGCTATTAAAAAAGAGCTTTCCGCAAAGGGAGGAAACTTAGCAAAGTCGTCAACTTTAGCAAAGCCGGTGAATACGAATTGTCCATCCAAATAGAACGCCAGGCCGCGAATAGACAATAGCTCCTTTGTGATTTTAAATTTAGTTTGTTTTAGAGTTGTCAGAAGCTGATAGAGAACCTCTTCCCCTTCTCCAATTACAGCAATATCAAAGCCCAAAACATTCAAAGTGTGCTTTGGCATCGCAGTAGCATGGTAACCACCGGCAATTAAGAGAGGGTTAAATTTTTCCTTCAGGATTTTAACTTCCTTCCCAACTTCCCAGATTTCCTCAGTGAAGAAAGAATACAGAACAACTTTGGGCTTCGCTTTGAGGATTTCATTGAAATCCTTAGTTATTAAAAGATCACCAATGTCAAATCCCTGACTCTCCAATGCTCCAAGGAGGTGGACAAAGGCATTGTGGTTCCTTTTTGTCATGCGGACAGCTATTTCATGCATGATAAAAACTTTCAGAATAGATTTTTAAAAATTGCCCAAAAATCAAAATAGAAAAAGCTAAGAAGCAAAGAGTAATACCCTCAAGCCTTAATGGCGAGCTTAATGTCCTCGGCCTTAACTGTCTTTCTGCCAGCGTGTCTGGCAAACTCAACAGCCTTCTTTGAAAGCTCAATTGCGTACTCCTCAAGGTACTCGGCAAGAACCTTGGCTGCTTCTTCGCTAACTCTCTCAGCACCAGCCTTCCTAATAAGTCTGTCAATTGGGGCAATTGGCAACTCAGCCATTCACAACACCTCCTTAAAGGGTTCTTCAATATTTTTTCTGAGTTTAAAGATATATAAACCTTTCGGTAAATAGAGCAATCTCATGGCTTTTAATCAGCTGTACGTTAATATATCACATGTAAATCCCCAACTGAAAATTTTTAGATATGCTGGATTTGATATACCCCGATATATAGACAATCAGCGAAATATAAGGCACCACCTGGGTAGTGCCTTCTATTCAGATATAGGGATACATGAAGGTATAAATCATACGACTCTCATTGTTCGAAAAAAGACACAAAAGCAGATTCCATCATGAGATAGAGGATTACCCTTCCAACACTTAACAACAACATTAAGCAACAAAGGCACAAGCATACTTTTTAAGAAAAACTAACTGTCCAGAAGTAGTTAGATTTCAGAGACTAAGACATAACTGTTGCTTATGGGGATGGAGGAAGTAGAAGATGTTAAGAAAAGCATGATCCCAATAATTGAGGAAAGCCGGGAGAAACACAGGGATGCAGTTTTAAACTTTCCCAAAGTTTGGTTGAAACTTATAAATTCTTTAGGACACTTTTCGAGTGACCCTTTGAAGAACTGCCAATTAAGTAGGAATGTCC
>JALTMZ010000019.1 GCA_027001105.1 Thermococcus sp. | reverse complement strand
AATACTTCCTATACAGTTTATCTTTACGGTATAGATGACGTTGGAATTGTAAAGATGGGAATTTACTACAGAGTAAACAGAGGAAATTGGAAATGGCTCTATGCTTCAGAAGCTACGGTAAACGAAAATGAGACTATGTATAACATAATAACAAGTAGGTTCTTAACCCAGAAATTCAATTTCACGACATTTTATGGGAAGGCAACTATACCTCCCCAGCCTCCAGGAAGTTTAGTTGAATTCAAGGCAGTTATTGAGGACAAAGAGGGAAACATTATTGAAAGTCCGGTAGGGATATATTTTGTTCCGAATCCTGGGGGCAAAAATATACTTATAGTTGATCCTTCCCTAAAACTTTGGGGAATGGTTCAAAATCTCAAGGATTTGGATTTGATAGTCAATCTCTCCTTTGAAAGATATTATTATAACATGAGTAACTACAAAGATGTTCTCTCCCTGCTCAGACCTTTTGGTAAGCACCCTGATTTCCTGAGTTTCCACAACTGGCAATATCTTGCTGATGAATACAACATTGCAGTGATAACTCCCAATGAACTGTCCTCTGCATTAGAAGAGTTCAAGCCAGACGTGATTATTCTATCTAATTTGTGGATGAAAGAGTGGGAAATTTCAACGAAGGACATAGACAAGCTTCTCAGATATCTTAGAATAAACAATGCTGGACTGATAGTGACCCACGGTACTTTGTATGATGGGGCTGTATTTAACAACAAACTCATGAAGTTAGGTTCGAGTAAACATATTGGAGGATTTGAAGCATACAAAAATGGCAGTATAGCAACAGCTTTAGGACTTGAGCTTTTACCCTTCATCGAAGAGGTAAAGCTGAAAGCAATTGAATTGGGAAAGCCTTACTTAGCAGAGATACCATCAATTTTGCCGTTTATACCTTCAACTGCCAAAATCGGAATAAAGAACAGGGAAATCATTAAGAGTATTTCACTTCTTGAATTCACAAATGAGACAAGAACTGCTTTTGGATGGCAGTATTTGCTGCCTCCTAAAAGCTTAAAGTTTGCAAAAGATAGGATTCGGAGTTTAAAGCTTGATGTTAAAGATGACATTAAGGAATTTGCCGAACTTCAAGAAGAGCTCTTTGGGAATTCAAATTATCTAAAAAGCATATCTGCACTGGATTTCACACTGATTGACAAAATCATTGATTCAAAAATCTTAGACGACAAAATTTCAGTTCCTGTTGGTTTTGAAACGCTCAATTTAACTGCATCTCAGGAGATTATCGAAAGAATTAGATTGCTGAAAACAATTAATTCCGACATCGTTGACATAGTGGCGCTTTCAACTGACTACATGGGAGCAATAATAACAAGGGATCAGAAACATAGGGGAGATGGATTCAGAAGTGCATATGTTTCCTTTGAAATTGAAGCTGGTGGAAAGAAAGAGTTCAAAGTCTTAAAGGACTTGATTGAATGGACTTCGGAATTTACCCCCATTAAGACATTTGCCCCAGTTGTACAAACAGTTATACTTGCAAATGGCATTGATTGGGAGATAAAAGGAAAAGAACTCAAAAAATCCTTAGAAAGCTTTGGAGTGATGGTTATTAGAGCAAAACCTCAGGAGTTTGAGAAGTTCAAGAACTCGAGATTTATAATAATTCTTGGGGGCCCAAAAGCATACGATGGAGTGGGAAAATATGTACAACAAGCACTAAGCTTAAAAGAGCAGGAGAAGATTATCAAAGGAGAGCAAGGAATATTTATTAAAAGAGATGTCTGGACAGAAAAGCAAATTGTGATAATTCTTGCTGGAAAAGACAGAAATCAAACAGGAGAAAAAGTAAGCAAATACCTAAGTGGTGTAAATGAGGAGTACATAGATCTTCTTGCAGAGTTCTTCGTGAAGTAAAATTTACTTTATGTGTTTTTATTAATATTTCCGAAAGAGCAGAAGCAAGCAAAAGAGTTCTGGTGCCCCGGCCGGGATTTGAACCCGGGGCGCGGGCTCGAAAGGCCCGCATGTTTGACCGGGCTACACCACCGGGGCGTCCAATATCTTAAGCCCTAAGTCCATTTAAAAAGTTTTCGTTCACAATTCTTTTAAATTTGCACTTCCCTTCTGAATTTGATAAAAATGCTCGGAATTAGAGTTCATAAACATGAAGGTGAAAAAGTCAGGAAAAAGCTTATCGATCTTGATGTTCTGGATAAAAACTACAAAGTTAAGCGAGAGGGAGATTTCCTAATTTTTCCCATAAAAGAGAGAGTTGAAGGATTTGAAATCGTTGAGACTGAATTTGAACCAATTGAAAAGAGACCCCACAGCTATCGGGAAGTTGTGAATGTTCCGGACCGCCTAAGATCTCTTCTTCCCTCTTCCTTCGATATAATCGGGGATATAGCAGTAATTGAACTCTCAGAGGAACTTATGGAGTATGGGAAACAAATTGGAGAAGCGATTTTAAAAGTCCACAAGCATATAAAAGCTGTTTTTGCAAAAGGAAGTGCAGTTTCTGGAGAGTTTAGGATCAGAGAGCTTATCCATTTAGCGGGAGAAAAGAGGACAGAGACATTGCATAGAGAGAATGGAATAAAGCTTAAGCTGGATGTTGCGAAGGTTTATTTCTCTCCTCGCTTAGCTACAGAAAGAATGAGAGTCTTTAAAAAAGCTAAAGAAGGGGAAGTAGTCCTTGATATGTTTGCTGGTGTTGGTCCCTATTCAATTTTGCTTGCAAAAAAAGTTAGGCTCGTTTTTGCATGCGACATCAATCCTTGGGCGGTAAAATATTTAGAAGAAAATAAGAGACTGAATAAAGCGCTCAATGTAATTCCAATTTTAGGAGATGTCAGAAAAGTTGCTGGTCAGATTAGAGCTGATAGAGTCATCATGAACCTTCCAAAGTTCGCACATGAATTTTTAAGAGAGGCTATGTTAAGCGTAAAGAGCGGTGGGACGATTCACTATTATGGGTTTTCTCATGAAGATAACTTGTTTGGGGTACATGAAGAGAAGATCATGGCTGTTGCGAGAGAGCTTGGGAAGAGGGTTGAATTCTTGGAGAGAAGGAAAGTGAGACCTTATGCCCCCTACCAATATAACATCGCCATTGATTTTATGGTTTATTAACATGCCTTCCCATCTTTGTTATTCTTGACTCTATGAACCCTACAAGGAAGTTCTCATCAAACTTAAGTTTTCTTCCATCCAGATAAGCCCGATAAATCTCAATTGCCTCTTCATCTTGAATTTTCTCAAGGATGTTCATGATGTCATTCTTTCTGAGGCTTTTTGCTCCATTAATTAGAGCTAAAAGTCTCGCAGTCTCTCCAGCTAATATATGCATCAGCTTTGTATTCCCCTTAGATCTCTTGATCAGCTTTAAAATCCGCTCTATTCTCCAGTCCAAAAGATCCTCAAATTTATATTTTGGCAGAACATCAGATATATCCTTGCCATAAACGACAATGTGATTTTCAAGAAAGTCCTCTTGATATATGGTTAAAAACTTGAAAGGAACTCCTTTTCTCAATGGATCGCCTATATTCTCCAGATATTCCCATGCTAAGTCAACTTCAACGGCATTGACTTCCTTGGTGCAATCCTCCAAGACCTGCCTAAGCTTTGGAATAATTGACTCATCTTTTGTTATCACTGCAAAAAAGTCCAAATCGCTTACATTTTCAAGAAAATCTCCCCTTACAAATGAACCATAAAGGATTAAGGAATAGAACCCATTTTTTAGCTCATCATCCTGGATGATCCGCTTTTTAATGCACTCTAAAAACTCCATAAATATCACGGCTCTTTAAGCTTTGGCTTCGGCTCAGCTAAGCTTATCGTTCCGTTAATTTTCTTAAATGACACTCCATTAATAACATTGCTTGGCGAGGGTACAGCTTTTTCCTTTTCATCCTCCACTATCCAGCTTAGTTTATCTCCTATTGATACATCAAGAGCTTTGATAATTCCGTGGGGCCCCTCAATAATGTATTTTGCAGCTTCCCGGGGCATGTAAACACGCCATGGCTTGGCTTTTTTGAAATCTACAACTTCTCTTGCTGAGTTCAGAAATATAACATCAATGCTCTGAAGCATGAAAAACATATGTATTGAAGCATTTGCCCTTGTTTCGGCTGGCAGAATGAACACAAGAGCATAATTTACATTAGGAGTGAGCATTAAACCTTTAAACCGCTTGAAAAAAGTGTCTGCCAATTTGACTTTTCCGTGCCACACCCTGTTCTTGGTTTCGTTGATTAGCATGTTCAATAATTAAAAGTCATGGTTGATAAAGTTTCCGTGGGGCAAAAACTTAAGAAAAACAGAAAATTAAAGCTCGCCTTTTAGAGCTTTTTCTCCAAGCTCAAATCCCTTGTGGAGGGCTTTCAGGTTTATCTGCTCTGTTCCTTTTGGAACAGCATCCAAAACTGCCTTCTCTATTGCTTCTCTGCTTACAATTTCAGTTAATGCAACAAATAATCCCAATGCCAAAATGTTCATCGTTAAGCTCAGTCCTGTCGTTTCTTCAGCAATTTTAGTAAGTGGCAAAGCATAAACTTTGAGCTTCAATTTTTTCTCGACTTCTTCATTTCTGTGTGGGATCAAGTCCTTCTCGATGATTAGTATGGCACCCTCCTTTAGATGAGTGAGGTATTTTTGGTAGGCTTCTTGTGATAAGAAAACTGCGTAATCGGGACGTAAAGTTTTTGGATAATCTATTGGTTCATCACTTATAACAACTTCAGCCTTGCTTGCCCCACCTCTTGACTCGGGACCATAGGACTGAGTTTGAACAGCGTAAAGACCCTCATAAACTGCTGCAGCTCTCCCGAGAATTACACTTGCCAAGATGACACCCTGACCCCCAAAACCGCTGATGAGGACTTCTTTCCTCATTCTTCCCACCCCATCATTTTCTTTGCCCTTTTCTTGTACGCTTCGTATTCCTCATCTAAGCTCGGCCTGTCCCTGTCAACAAACTCACCGATAATAATCTTACCCTCAAGCTCCTCTGGGCTCATGTTCTTGGCTTTGCTTATTGGCACTGTAATCTTGTTGTACCACTTTATCAGCTCGGGGGCAGTTTTCATTCTGTTTCTTCTTCCAAAGCTGATTGGACAGGGTGAAAGGAACTCAACTAAGCTGAAACCTTTCTTTTGTAAAGCTTTCTTTATGCTGTTTATGCCCTGAATATAGTTAAAGACAGTCCATCTTGCGACATAGTTTGCTCCAGCGGCAACAGCAAGTTCAGCAATGTCGAATGGATTTTCAAAGCTTCCGTATGGAGCCGTGGTTCCTCTAAGTCCTTTAAGTGTAGTTGGCGCTACTTGTCCTCCCGTCATTCCATAGGTGAAGTTGTTGATGAGTATTACAGTGACATCCAAATTCCTCCTGATTGCATGAATGAAGTGGTTTCCGCCAATTGCTGCTGTGTCTCCATCTCCCATAAATGCTATGACCTTCAAATCCGGATTTGCCATTTTTATTCCGGTAGCAAAGGCCAAAGCTCTACCGTGAGTTGTGTGAAGACCATCAAAGTCCACAAATCCTGGAACTCTTGACGAACATCCAATTCCGCTCACCCAAACTACCTCATCTTTGCTCCAACCGAGCTCATCGATTGCTCTAAGTGTGTACTGTAAAACTGAACCAATACCACAGCCAGGGCAGAAAATCGTTGGGAGCATGTCCTTTCTTAGATATTTGTCTCTAATTTCATAGCTGAGCTTCAGATACATTTCTCACACCTCTTAACGGCTTTAACAATCTCTTGAGGTGTATGAACTTCCCCACCAATCTTTGGAATAAGTTCAACTCTCGCTTTTCCATTGGCTCCTTCTTTAACAAGATGGTACACCTGCCCGAGGTTCATCTCTGGAACATAAATTGCATTTACCTGCTCTGCTATCTTTTCGATCATCTCAAAGTCAAAGGGCCATACAACGTTGAGCTTAAGCAAGCCTGCCTTAATTCCCTCACTGCGGAGCATCTTTACAGCCCTAATTGCAGAACGAGCAACGATTCCATAGCTTATTATTGCTACTTCAGCATCATCAAGATCAAAAGTTTCATACTCAATGATATCTTTTTTGTTTTTTTCGATCTTGTTTACAATTCTTTCAATAAGCTTGCGGTGAATTTCGGCATCTACTGTCTTTGGTCTCCCTTTCTCATCATGGGTAAGTCCAGTAACATAGGTTCTGTATCCTTTTCCAAAGATCGGCATTGGAGGTATTAAATCACCGTGAATATCGCCAAATGGATACTTTGCTTCCTCTTCATTTGCAGGTAACTTGCGATAAACTAATTCTACATCTTCTGGATTTGGTATGTCAACTTTTTCACGCATGTGTCCAACTTCAGCATCTGTAAGAAGAATAACAGGTGTTCTGTACTTTTCAGCCAAGTTGAATGCCCTAATGGTCATATCAAAAGCTTCCTGAACTGTTGCTGGAGTTAATACTATTAAGCTGTGGTCTCCGTGAGTTCCCCAAATTGCTTGCATAACATCACCTTGAGCTGCTAAAGTGGGCTGCCCTGTCGAGGGACCACTCCTCTGAACGTCAACAACGACTATTGGGGTCTCAGTCATAATGGCATAACCTAAGTTCTCCATCATCAGGCTGAATCCAGGACCACTTGTGGCAGTCATGGCTTTAGTTCCAACCCACGAGGCACCAATAACAGCAGCAATGCTTGCTAATTCATCTTCCATTTGAATAGATACACCATCGACAAGGGGCATGTAGAGAGCCATTGCTTCGAAAATCTCGCTTGCTGGAGTTATTGGATAACCTGCATAAAACCTACACCCCGCTAAAATTGCAGCCCTTGCTATAGCTTCATCACCTTGTATAAAATCACTTTTGCCAACGGGAAATGGATATTTCATTTCGATCCCTCCTCATAACCAACCCTAAAGGCTTTCAAATTAATATCTTCGGTTCCTTTTGGAACTCTCCTCCTTATAGCCTCTTCAACACTCTCTTTCTTAACAACTCCAGTTTTGGCAACTAAATAGCCGAGAGCAACCATATTTACGGTTAAAGCCAGCCCCGTTGTTTCTTCAGCGATTCTGGTAAAAGGAGCACCTATAAACTCTCTATCCGGCTTAACTAAGTCGGTATCAATTATCAAAAGCCCATCTTTTCTAAGTGAGTCTTTTGTAGTGTCATAGCCAAGCTGAGCCAAAGCCACAAGAACATCAGCCTTAGTGACAATCAAGTCATAGATTGGTTCCTTTGAAATGACAACATCGGCTATTGAGTGTCCACCTCTTGAAGCTGAGCTGTAATCCTGAGTCTGAACAACATTTAGTCCTTCAATTGCAGCGGCTTCACCTAAAATTACACCTGCCAAAACAACACCCTGCCCACCTATACCGGCAAGTCTAATCTGCATCTTCATCACCTAGACCAAAGTGCTCGGCAACTTCTTCAATCAGATTGTTAAGCTCTTCCGTGAACTCTGGTCTTTGTCTGTTGACGAATTCCCCGATTACAAATTTGCCCTTTAATTCTTCTTTGCTCATGTGTTTTGCCTTGCTTATTGGTATGGAGTTCCTGAGGAACCATCTGAGCATCTCCGCCGGTTCTTTCATCTTATTCCTCCTTCCAAACTGAACTGGACACTGCGAGATGACCTCAACGAGTGAGAAGCCCTTCACTTGCAGAGCTTTCTTTATGCTCTCTATAAGCTGGTAAACGTGAGCAGTTGTCCACCTTGCAACATAACTCGCTCCAGCTTCAGCCACAACTTCGGCTATGTTCAAAGGATGTTCTATGTTTCTGTAGGGAGTTGTTGTCGTTTTGGCACCG
>JALTMZ010000018.1:5717-7837 GCA_027001105.1 Thermococcus sp. | reverse complement strand
GAGGAAGAGTTCGAAGAGTGGGAGGAGGACTGGGAAGAAGAAGAGTGGGAAGAAGAATCATGGGAGGAAGATTGGGAAGAGGAGGAGGACTGGGAAGAAGAAGAGTGGTGAGCTTTTTATTTTTACGCTTTTTCTATATAGTCTATATAGACATCTGTGCTTAGATATATTCTATTTCGACAAACTATTTATATCCGCCAAGCAACGCTCTTCTGGTGGTGGCAAGTGATTGAAGCGCTCACGGATCCCTGGCTTTTCATAACTATTACTGTTGGTCTTTTTATGGCATGGACAATAGGAGCAAATGATGCTGCAAATTCAATGAGCACGGCAGTTGGTGCTGGAGCAATAACTCCAAAGCAAGCTGTTATAATTGCAGGCGTTTTAGAGTTCACCGGGGCTTATTTCTTTGGAAAGAGCGTCACAGAGACAATAAGAAAGGGCATAATTGATCCCTCTAAAATAACCGAGCCATCTGTTCTGATCTACGGTTCGATAGCAGCTCTGCTTGCAGCAGCTTTATGGCTTCTCATGGCTACAAAATTTGGACTGCCAGTGTCAACAACGCACTCCATCATAGGCGGAATAGCAGGATACGGAATTGTGTATGCAGGTATTGATATAGTTAACTGGGGAAGGATGGCCCAAGTGATAGCAAGCTGGATTCTTTCACCCATTTTTGGAGCAATAATGGCATTTATGGTCTTTAAAGCAATCTCCAAGACAATCCTGCAGAGTGAAAACCCAGTGAAGAGTGCCAAAAACTACTCCCCGGTGTGGATTGGGTTAGCGTTTGTTGTTATATGGTCAATGTTCTACATAAAAGTACTTCACGGAAAATCACTGCTGATAGCAGTAATAAAGTTTGGAATTCCAGCAGGTTTTGCCGCATTTCTCGTGAGTTTTATGCTTCTGAGAAGGAATTTCAAAACAGCAGATCCCTATCTCGGTGCAGAATCCATCTTTAAGAAAGTTCAGGTTCTAACATCAGCTTATGTTGCCTTATCCCACGGGGCCAATGACGTTGCCAACGCAATCGGCCCAGTGGCTGCAGTATATGCCGTTGCCACAATGGGACTTGCTGGAATGAAGGTTCCAGTGCCAAGATGGATCCTGGCAATGGGTGGTTTGGGAATTGCAGTTGGTGTAGCCACATACGGCTACAAGGTCATGGAAACCGTTGGAAAGAAAATCACGGAGCTGACAAACACAAGGGGCTTCAGCATTGATTTTTCAGCCGCAACTGTCGTTTTAATAGCTTCATGGCTTGGACTTCCAATTTCAACTACACACACAGTGGTTGGAGCGGTAATTGGTGTGGGATTGGCAAGGGGAGTAAAGGCAATAAACAAAGACATTGTTAAAAATATAGTAATTTCATGGTTTGTTACCGTACCCATAGCCGCTATTATCAGCGGAATAATATTCAAGATATTGATGGTGGTGTGAAATGCAGGTTTGGACTAAGCTCTTTGCAAAAAGCCCGTTTAAGCCCTTAATAAAGCATGCCGAAGTTGTACTGGAAACGGTTGAAACCCTCGAGAGAGCCCTTGAGCTGTGGCATGAAGGAAAATACCAAGAGATGGAAAAGGTTGCCGTTGAAGTTGATAACTTGGAGGATATCGCCGACAGGATTAAAGAAGAAATCAGAGACAGCTTAACAACAAAGCTCTTCATGCCTGTAAACAGAAATGATATCTTAGAGTACCTCCACATGCAGGATAAAATAGCGGATGCTGCTGAAGACACTGCAAAATGGCTCCTCATAAAGAGACCCAAAGAAATTCCGGAAGAGATTAAAGGAATAATCTTAAAAATGGGAAAGGAAAGCATTAAAGCTGCGAAGCTTGTTCACAATGCAATACTCCAGATGGACACTGTGATCGAGAGCGGCTTCAGTGAGAAGGAAATTGAAAGGGAATATGAGCTTATAAAAGAGATAGAGGATAGGCTCAAGGTCTTTCCGGCAAGACTTCTATGGATCAACCCGGATTGTGGACTCAAAACCAGAAAATGGGAAGAGGTCATACCTGCTTTGACCAATATGGTTAAAGCTACAGAAGATGTGAGAAAACGTATAGTTCAGCTATAATTTCACAAAGGGGCGATCCCTTTGTGAA
>JALTMZ010000018.1:0-5707 GCA_027001105.1 Thermococcus sp. | reverse complement strand
GAACAAGATAGATGGACTCGACACGAAGCTCATGAAACTCGTTTTTGAAAATGAAGACAAGCTCAGCTGGGGGGATGGAATTTACATTTTAAACATAGCAAGAACGCTCAGCAACATATCAGATAAGGCTAAGGACTCGGCTGAGAGAATAAGGCTTATGATGAACAAATGAAGAAAGAAAACTTCAGATTGCAATCATCGTTGATGTCATCTGTATTTCAGGCATTTTTCTTATTTTTTCCGTTATGAACTGGTCTAAGTCCTTGAGCGTGTCTGTCTCAACTTTAACAATTAGATCGTACTCTCCGTAAACAACGTAAGCTTCCTTAACTTCAGGCATTGCCAAAAGCTTCTCCATGACTTCTCTTTCCTTTCCAGCGGCTGTTACCATCAAAATAAATGCTGTCACCATGCTTACCACCAGTTTATAGTTTGTTTCAGAGATATTTAAGACTATCGGAAAAGTGAATACAGATTTATGAATCAGGCTAAAACCTTGCCGAGCACGAACTAACAAGTGGCAACCCAAAAATATATCAAAGCCCAATAGCATGTAAAACTTGGGAAGGCTCATGATTGAACATTTGATCAGCAGAAATGAGCTGAGGCAGTTCAGAGAGTTCATGAAAAGAAAAGGCGTGGAGGATCTGACATTTTATTCAAAGGGGACAACAAGCCTGATTTTTATTGGAAGATATCGGGAAAAAAGAGTTATTGTAAAACTTGAGAGAAAAGACGCCCCTCGCAAAAATTTCAAAAGAGAGGCAGAGATTTTAAAACTGCTTGAGGGGCATGACATAACTCCAGAACTTATAGACTACGGAATCATTGGAGGAAAGGAGTACTTGGTGAGAGAGTTCGCTGAGGGGGAACCTCTGCTGTATGCAGATGTTGAAAAACACCATTTAATCGAAATTGCAAAAAAGACCCATAAACTCGATGTTCTCGGCATAGATCACGGGCAGATTCAGGGCGGAAAGCACATTATAATAGGAAAATCCGTATGGATAATTGACTTTGAAAAAGCAAGCACAAGAAGAAAGCCAAAGAACTTAACGTCCGCTATGGCAATGCTGTTTTTGAATGAAAACGCTATATCGAAGAGAATCCGAGAAAAATTTGAGATAAACATAGAATTCCTCTCAGAATTAAGAAAAGCATTGAAGGAGTACAAAGAAAACAGGGACATTAAAAGAATCCTATCACTTCTTGGAAGCCTTTAATCTATCCATCCAGTATATCACAAAGGGAATCACAATCGCCATCACAATCAATCCCAGCCTTGGGTCCGCAAAATACTCAAAAGCCAGTATCACAAGAACCGTTAGCCCCATCATTAAGAACAGGTCCCTGTCAAACAACCTCGACTTGGCCAAAATGTTCTGTTCTCTTGCAGTATATGCAAGATAAAATGGTATTCCAAGGGCAGCAATGAGAATTCCGGCATAACTTCTTAGGATGACCGAAGCTATAAGACCCATGAGGAGAATTAAGCCGATCCTATACTCCACCTTCATGTTTTTTCACCTGTAAAGGATGGTTAAATTTTAAATACTTTTAAAGATTCTCTAAAAATTGGTGGTAACGTTATGAGCAAAATCGAATGGAACGAAAAAACCTTCGCTAAATTTTCCTATTTGAGCGATGTGAGAATTTCTAAGGATGGAAAACAGATAGCCTACGTTCTGGCAAAAGCAAACCTCAAAGACAACAAATATGAAAACACAATCGTCATTGAAGATCTTGAAAGTGGAGTTAGAAAGTTTATAGAAAATGCATCAATGCCCCGCTTCTCTCCAAGCGGGACAAAGATGAGCTTTGTAAGACCTAATGAGGAGAAAAAGACAAGCGAGCTATGGCTTATTGATTTAAGATCAATGAGTGCCAAGAAACTTATGGAGACTAAGAACATCCTCAATGTGAGCTGGGGCAGTGATGATAGGCGTTTACTAATTACCGGCTTTAAGAGAAGAGAGGATGAAGACTTTATATTTGAGGATGATGTTCCTGTGTGGTTTGACAGCAAAGGTTTCTTCGATGGCGAAAAAACAACCTTCTGGATTTATGACACTGAGGGAGAGGAGATTTTAGACGAGTTCACAGCTGATAAATTCTCATCTGGAATTTGGCATGGTGAGGAGATAATCTACAACGTTCCCCACAGGGAAGACAACAAACCTCAGTTCTTCAAGTTCTACGACATCTACCGCTATAAAGATGGAGAGAGCGAGAAAATATTTGAAAAAGTGTCATTTACAGCAATTGACTCCAATGGAAAAGAAGTTTTACTCATAGGGAAGCCAAAGAAGGAAAAAATCAGCGAGCATGATTACCTATACCTTTGGGATGGCAGAGAAGTTAAGTCATTGACAGAGCGCTTCATTTACAACAACTGGGACGGAAAACTCGATGCTGAAGGAAATGTTTACTTCTTAAGCCCCAGAGAGGGAAGAGTCTCATTATATAAGCTCAGTGGGGACGAGCTGACTCCAATAGTTGATGAGAATGCTTGGGTCATGGGGTTTGATGTGAGCGACGATGGGAAAGTTGTCCTCCTAAAGCAGACAGACACAAAGCTCAGTGAAGTGTTCCTCTGGGACGGAGAGCTCAAGCAAATCACCGATTATAACGGCCCAATTTTAGCGAAGCTCAAAACGAGACCAATAAAGCACTTCCGCTTCAAGAGCCTTGATTTAGAGCTTGACGGCTGGTACATCAAGCCAGACATCAAAGAGGGCGAAAAAGCTCCCGTTATAGTCTTCGTCCACGGCGGTCCAAAAGGAATGTACGGGTATTACTTCAAATATGAAATGCAGCTAATGGCTGACAAAGGCTACTACATAGTTTTCGTCAACCCACGAGGCAGCAACGGCTATGATGAAGATTTTGCCTTGAGAGTTCTTGAGAGAACGGGCTTAGAAGACTTCCAAGACATAATGAACGGAATTGAAGAATTCTTCAAACTTGAGCCTCAAGCTGATCGCGAAAGAGTGGGAATCACGGGAATAAGCTACGGCGGCTTTATGACGAACTGGGCATTAACACAGAGTGATTTATTCAAAGCTGGAATAAGTGAGAATGGAATAAGCTACTGGCTGACAAGCTATGCCTTTTCCGACATAGGACTGTGGTTCGACAAGGAAGTTATCGGTGATAATCCACTTGAAAACGAGAACTACAAAAAGTTAAGCCCACTTTTCTATGCAGAGAACGTTAAAGCACCGATACTCATCATCCACAGCCTTGAAGATTACCGCTGTCCGCTTGACCAGAGCGTTATGTTCTACCATGTGCTCAAAGACTTAGGAAAAGAAGCCTACATCGCAATCTTCAGGAAAGGAGCACACGGACACAGCATAAGGGGTTCACCAAGACACAGGGCAAAGCGCTACAAGCTTTTCATGGAGTTCTTCGAGAGAAAGCTGAAGAGATATGAGGAGGGCTTTGACGTTGAGAAGATACTGAAGGAAGAAAAGAAAGAGAAGAAGTGACTATTAGCCAAACTTCCATCCTACAATCCCCAAAGCCTCTTCAATCCTTTTCACGTTTTTGAATCCAACTTTTCTCAACCTTTCCATAACCCCTCTCTGCAAATCTTTTCTCCTAAATTTCTTTCCGGGATTACCTACATAGTGGAAGATCCTCCCTCCAGGCTTAAGAACTCTGAAGAGTTCAGCATAAAACTCCTCGCTATAAAGCTCACCAGCCAGTGAAAACCTCGGAGGATCGTGAATAATCACATCAAAGATTTCATCCCTAAACTTCCTGACAACATCAAAAACATCACCTTGAACTACTTGAATGTTTTGGGAGTGAAAGACCTCATAGCTCCAGGGATTCAGCTTAGCAAGCTCAATAACGTTTGGATCTTTTTCTACAGTTATTACATAAGCTCCCCTCTTTGCGCTCTCTATTGCCGTGTAGCCCAATCCCATGCAGGTGTCAAGGACAAATTCGCTTTCCTTTGGCTCAACAGCTTTAATTTTAGCCCTTGTATCCCAGAGAGGATTCGTATCCTTGGTTCGGTGCATCCTTATCCCGTTAATTTCTATCGTTGGCGGGATCGTTGGAACAAGCTTGTAGAAGTGCTCGCCAGCAATGGCGGCTTTAAAAACATGGCCATTCTTCACGAAATAAACTGTGCCATCGTCTTTTGCTATCTTTTCAATGATTTTCTTCTCAACTTCACTCCCATCAGGAAAAATTATCTTATCATCTTCAACTTTTACAACAAATGTTCTGTTTGTTTTCCTCAAATCAAGGTTTAACCTAACTTCACCCTTTGAGAGCAGAATCCTACGTGCTTCTCTGAAGGTTAGAAAATAAGCTTGAAACTCAGGCTTCAAGTTGATCACCTTAGAAAAACAAAAGAGGAAAAGTTTAAAAATTCATCTCTAACCAACAACCCTTTCAAAAACCCTCTCGAGGTTCTTGAAAGCTATTGCTTCAACTTCCTTTTTGCTGAACCTCTCATTTAGCTTTTCCAAAAGTACTGGGATTTTACTTTCATCCTCAAATCCCTCAATGACATCTCCTTTCCAGCCTTTCAGATAGTACACAAAGTCAAAACCTAAACCCACGTGCTGATAGCCAGCTAAATCAACCATGTAAGCAATGTGATCAATGTATTTATCAAGCGTCGGCTTTTCTTTGTCAACAAAGCTTGGAATCGCCACAGCTCCGATGACTCCGTCCCTCTCAGCTATCGCTTTAATCTGCTCATCCGTTAGATTCCTCTTATTGTCACAGAGAGCTTTTGCATTTGAATGCGAAGCTATAACCGGAAAGGCTGTCGTTTCAAGGGCATCCCAGAAGCCTCTCTCGTTTATGTGGCTTAAGTCGACTAATATTCCAAGCTCCTCAGCTTTTCCAAGAACTTCAACTCCAAAATTGGTCAAGCCGCCGTTGGTTCTCTCAAAGACACCATCTCCTATCGCATTCCTTAAGCTCCATGTTAATGTTAGAACCCTCAACCCAAGCTCATAAAACACTTCAAGCAGGTCTAAGCTGTCCTCTATTGGCTCCCCACCCTCTAAGCCAAGCCATAGAGCAACCCTACCGTTTTTTATGGCACTTCTCATCTCCTCAACACTTGTTACAATGGCAAACTTCTCGCTTTCAAGAACATCTTTGTAGAGCTGGTTCATAACCTCAAGTCCATACCTCAAAGCTTGATGCCTTCTATCTGGCCTCGTCCAAACTGCCATAACACGAGCTTTTATATGATCTCCAAAGAACTTCCCGAATTCACTATCAAGAACTCTATTCTTTCCTTCTTTTCGCATATCATAGACGTAAGTGGGCAAATCAGAATGGGCATCAAAGATCATAATCATCACCAAAAATAAGAGCAAGTTTAAGGTATTTAATCCTTACAGTGTTGCTTCAATTTCAACGATCTCCTCAAGAGCCTTCTCTTTGATTTCATTATCTGGAATGATCTCGATTATTTTATATGCGTCTTTTAGTTCTTTCTCTCTGGCAAGTTCAAGAGCAATTGCCTTCAATGCCTCACTTTTCTTTTTAACATCCTCAATCTTATTTGCAAATACAAGAGCCTCTCTAATTCTACCCAATTCCGTGAGTAGGGTTGCAATATATGTAACACCCTCCTGTGAGTACCTGAAAACGTCCATATGTTCTAGAGTTTCCCTGACAATCTTCTTGTAGTCAGGAACATCCAGCTTTTTCATCCAGAGTGCTATTT
>JALTMZ010000017.1 GCA_027001105.1 Thermococcus sp. | reverse complement strand
TTTTTAAAAAATTTTAAAAAATTGACAAAATAATTGAGGATTTTTTATTATTGGATATTATTGAGTGCAAGGGAAAGGGTTTAATATCTTGCATTTATAGTGAAATTTGGAGGTGTAAGGTTGAAGGTAGTAAAATTGGGCAAGCATGAAATTGCAATTAGTAAAATTGTGCTCGGAGATGTTTCATGGATCTTTGAAGAGCTTGGTGATAATATGCAAATAGCAAATGTTGAATGCTGGGAACAACTTGTGTTCGCTACTATTTTGGCATTAAAGTCATTTGAGCGAGGAACAAATAAAGCAAAAACAGTGAAGGGGGAAATTCTTCTCAGGCTTGCAGGGACTCTGCAAATTGGAGAAGCAATAAAAAAAGTTGGAGCCAAAAAGGGTGAAAACTTCATTGTGGCTTTTGGTCAAGATGCCCAAAAGACCCTTGAAGAGTTTCTTAAAAGGAACTCACTAAAGGAGATTCCCCTTGTTGACTGTGACGTGGAAAAGGTGAAGAGGCTTTTTGAAAAGGCAGCCATAGTTGAGGCTCTTTGACTTTTCTGAAAATTTGCCATAATGTCTGTATTTTATTGAATTTTGTTTCACTAATATATCAAAAAGCAGAAAATCCTTCTCGATAAGTTTATAAGAATATTAATTCACCCTCTAAATGCCACGGGGGGATGATTATGCGTTATAAAAGACACAGATATTTTATAGCGGAGCGTGTCAACTTAATTCAACGCTCAAAGATCAGAGAGCTTTTTGAAAAAGCAAGAAAAATAGAAAATGTAATTTCTCTTGGAATTGGAGAACCTGACTTTGACACACCGGATAATATAAAGGAAGCCGCAAAGAGGGCATTGGATGAAGGATGGACTCATTACACTCCAAACGCTGGAATCCCGGAGCTCAGACAAGCCATAAGTGAATATTACAGGGAGATGTACAACTTAGATGTTCCAACTGACAACATTATAGTAACTGCTGGTGCCTATGAAGCAACTTATCTGGCATTTGAGACGCTTCTTGAAAGAGGCGACGAGGTCATAATCCCAGATCCTGCGTTTGTCTGTTATGCTGAAGATGCTAAGCTTGCCGAGGCGGGAATAGTAAGGCTTCCATTAAGAGAGGAAAATGGTTTTCAGCCGGATCCAGACGAGCTTTTGGAGCTCATAACAAAGAGGACAAGAATGATCGTGATTAACTATCCCAACAATCCAACTGGTGCTACAATAGATGAAAAAATCGCAAAAGCTATTGCAGATATTGCTGAAGACTATAACCTCTACATTCTCAGCGATGAACCTTATGAGCACTTTCTTTATGATGGTGCAAAGCACTACCCAATGCTTAAATATGCCCCGGACAATACGATTTTGGCAAACAGCTTCTCTAAGACATTTGCAATGACCGGCTGGCGTTTGGGATTTGCAATCGCACCAAAGGACATTATCAAGGACATGATAAAGCTTCATGCATATGTTATCGGAAACGTTGCATCTTTTGTTCAGGTTGCAGGAATTGAAGCTCTAAGGAATCCAAAGAGCTGGGAAGCTGTTGAGAATATGAGACAAGAGTACGCCGAGAGAAGAAAGATAGTTCTCGATGCAATTAAAGAGATTCCTTATATTTCTGCATTTGAACCTAAAGGTGCATTTTACATCTTTGCCAACATAAAAGAAACTGGGATGACGAGTGAGGAGTTCAGTGAATGGCTCTTGAACAAGGCAAAGGTTGTTGTGATTCCAGGAACAGCATTTGGAAAGAATGGCGAAGGATACGTGCGGATAAGCTATGCAACAAAGAAAGAAAAGCTCATTGAAGCTATGAAAAGGATGAAGAAAGCTTTGGAAGAGCTTTGAATTTTCATTTCCTTTTCACATCTTTGGGAGGAAGCCAAATGAAAGAAGTACTCTATGTCTTTGTTGCAATATTCCTTGCCGAGCTTGGTGATAAAACACAGTTGGCTACAATCGCATTTGCATCAAAATATGGATGGGTCAAAGCTTTTACCGGTGCTATTTTGGGCCTCGCTCTGGTGAATTTGATAGGTGCTTTTGTTGGTGAAAAAATTGGAGAAGCTCTACCCGTGGAGATGATCCACAAAGGAGCAGGAGTACTGTTCATTATATTTGGTTTGCTGATGTTCTTTGGAAAAATTTAGTGGGGTGAGAAAATGAATCGCTGGAGGTCTGTGATCCTGAACACAATTGTCATGACCGCTGGATTTGGAACGCTCACCATGATGAGCGTCGCTAAGCCAGATGTGATTGCCCATTTTGGAATCAGTAGCGATGCCTTTGATCTGCAGCACATAGCCTATGTTTTTGGTCTTTTTGTCGCATTTCTTTTGGGACATACAAGAATTTATGAAGGGAGCTTTAAGAGGAGCGTTGCAATAGCCCTAAGCTGGGCTGCAGTTCCTCAACTGCTGATTCCTTACGCTCCAAACTGGTATGTTGCAGTTTTCTTAAGATTCATCCAAGGTTTCGTGGTTACACTTGTCCCACTCTTCAGCACTCAGATAGCAAGGTACTTTGTTGCTGAAAGACCATTTGCAAAGGGTATAATCCTCTCTGGAATCTTCTGGGGCGGTGTTTTTGGCTCAATGAGTGCTAAATATTTAATACATGCGTTTGGATGGAAGGGTGGCTTTTTAGTTACAGTCCTCATAATGTATGCAGTTCTGCTGATATGGTGGCTCTTTACAGAGGACTTTGAAATAATCCATGAAAAAGGAGAAGCAAAGATAAACGTCTGGAAGCTCAAGTTTACATGGGTTTTGGGATTCACATTCTTCCCGGCTTTATGGGTGATCTTCACGATTGTTGGCTTCTCGGCCTCAATCGCCTATGACATGGGCTGGACAAAGGCTCATGTAGCAACACTCAGCACGAACCTCAATATCTCCAAGGCAATCTGGTCAATTGTATTTGGATACATAGGATATCTGCTTTCAAGGAAGAATCCAACCTCAAGGGGTCTATTTAGGGCCATTGTCCAGGTTATGGTGATATCATATATGTTATCTTTTGTGGGACTGATTATCTACGCCAAAGCAATGCTCAGCGGAAACTATACCATTGCTTTAGCAGCAGTCTGGCTTGTTGGAACAATTCAAGGAACAGGTCCAGCATTCTGGACATCAGCACCAGCAACATATCCAAAGAGTGTTTATCCAAGAGCTTCATTCGCATTGGGGCTTATTTCAAACACGGCAAACATAGTAGCACCTTCAATTACGGATCTACTGGCGAGGCATAGCGTTGGATTAGCATTTGGTGAGCTGGCATTCATGCCCCTGGTGGGTATACTAACATTGATTGCGGTTTCAAGAATGAAGATGCCCGTGGAGGAGTTCAGAGAATGAAACCAAAGCCCATCTTAATTCTTTTCTTTCTTTTAATGAGCATATACTTCTATGGATTGGGTTTGCTAAGCATTGGTGACAAACTCATGTTTCTGGGATTTTGGGGTATTGGTTCAATTCATCTCCTGATTAGCTTTGGAATTTTTCTCGGACGTGATATCGCAATAACAACCGCCACTTATGTGGCTCTTTTGGATTTTCTGTTTGGCTTGCTGTGGGGCATAGTAGGGCTTACAATATCCTCCTTCACACTTGCCATACTGTCGGCATTGGCTCTTTTTCTCCTGCTGGATGAAGACGTTCGTATGAATTTAAAAGTTTGACATTTGTTCAAACCTATAGCCAAAAATCCTATTTAGATGTTAATCTTACTTATGCTGTGGCGATAATTATGAAAAGAGATGAGATTATTTTTCGATATTCAAAAGTGTTTCCAAAAGCCTCCCGTGTTACCTATGCCCCCATTGTTGGTGTTAAAGCAAAAAACGCCAAAGTTTGGGACATTGAAGGAAGGGAATACATAGACTTCCTCTCTGATGCTGCCGTCCAAAATGTCGGGCATAACAACAATCGGGTTGTCAGTGCTATAAAAGAGCAGACGGACAAATTGGTTCACTTCACATTCATCTATGGATTTCCTGTAGAACCTCTTTTGTTGGCAGAGAAACTTGTTGAGATCTCACCAATAAAAAGTGCCAAAGTCGTCTTAGGATTGAGTGGCAGTGATGCAAATGATGGTGCAATAAAGTTTGCAAGGGCATACACAAAAAGGAGGACAATTTTGGGGTATTTAGGGAGCTATTACGGGGCAACGTATGGTGCTATGAGCATAACTGGGCTTGATTTTGAAATTCGAGCATTGGTTGGAGAACTGAGTGACGTACACTACATTCCATTTCCTGACTGTTACAGATGTCCATTTGGGCAAGAAAAGGGGAAATGCCACTTTGAATGCATATCCTATCTCGAATATAAATTTGAACGTGAAGTGTATGCAGAAGGGGTCGCTGCTTTGTTTGCTGAGCCTATCCAGGGAGATGCTGGGATGATAGTTCCTCCGGATGACTATTTCAAGAAACTCAAGAAAATTCTTGATGAATATGGAATTCTCTTAGTTGTTGACGAAGTTCAAAGCGGGTTAGGAAGGACAGGAAAATGGTTTGCAATTGAACACTTTGGAGTTACACCAGACATAATAACTATTGCAAAACCTTTGGGCGGAGGATTACCAATAAGCGCTATCATTGGACGAGAAGAGATCATGGAGTCTTTACCGGCTTTGGGACATACGTTTACACTCAGTGGGAACCCAGTAACAAGCAGAGCAGCTTTAGCGGTTATTGAAGAAATTGAAGAAAAGAATTTGCTCAAAAGAGCTGAAGAGCTTGGAGAGTACACTATGAGAAGACTCAAAAAAATGCAGAAAGAGCATGAACTTATTGGTGATGTCAGGGGAAAAGGTCTGATGATCGGTATAGATTTAGTGAAAAACAGAGAAACAAAGGAGAGGGCTTTCGATGAGGCTAAGAAAGTTGTTTGGAGAGCTTACGAGCTTGGTCTAATATTGGCTTTTCTCCATGGGAATGTCCTCAGAATCCAGCCACCTTTGACGATAGAGAAGGAGCTTCTGGATGAGGGCTTGGATAAGCTGGAACAAGCAATTGAAGACGTTGAAAATGGGAAAGTTGATGACAAAGTTTTGAAAATAGTGCAGGGCTGGTGAGACCCCGATGTGAACTTCAGCTTACTTTGAAGTAGCCGAGTCTTATCAGCTCATCAAGCAGAGGTATCTCATTGATTTTCTCCTTCTTCAAACTTTCCGGAATTATTCCAAATGGCTTATCGCATCGGTTGCATCTTATAATCCTCTTTGGAGTCACAATTATGTTAAGTGGAAGATCATGAGGCTTCTTTGGAATATCCTTTACTATCTGGATCTCAGACACCGTTGTTGCAATTGGGGTTTTCTTATCAACTTTGCCCAGTAGAGAAAGAATTCCCCACTCTATGTCCCCATATCCTTCTCCCTTTCCCAGCCTGTTACAGTTCCTATCAACGGCAACACTGCCTTCAACCACAAGATCAATTTTTGGGATTTCTTTTTCAATGTCCCTTAGAGTGGGTAGCAGTTTTCCAAATTTAAAAGCGCCTCTAATTGTGGAAGCAAAAGAATAGTAGCTCTTGGGGACTAAACTCGGATTTATGAGGAGGAACCCTCTCTTTATCCTTGGAGTTGGCATGATGAGCAGTTTTCCCTCCTTCAGTGCTTGCACTCTTACTGGCCTCTGTGGACTATCAGGATTTATCTTAACGACCTCAGCCTTCCTCCATTCCTCAAGTGAAGATAACTTTTTTGCAGCAATTTCGGCACCTCTAAAGTTCGGTATCCTTCCTCGAATTGGTTTTGGTGGCATTGCTTCTCCAGTCTCTTCCAGCAGTCTCCAGATTTTCTCCCTAATTTCAGCCCTAACACTATCTATATCCATTTGGACCACCAAAACCTCAGAACAGATTGTGGTGCGGTGGCCGGGATTTGAACCCGGGTCGCCGGCTTGGAAGGCCGGCGTCCTGGACCAGGCTAGACTACCACCGCACAAAAGTGGTGGGGCGAGGGGGATTTGAACCCCCGACACCCGGATCTTCAGTCCGGCGCTCTCCCAGGCTGAGCTACCGCCCCACCGTCCAAAGAATAAAGGAAAGATTCTGGCTTATAAACCTTGCGGTTTAGGGAGATGAACACTTAAGTTCACCGATGGTTACCACTTGGCACGAAAACTTTATAAAGATTGAATATTTTAGTAACTATTGGTAACCAAAAATGAGGGGGTGAGAGGTATGGTGAGAAGGGTGAGAAGGTGGGACATCTGGGATCCGTTCGACATCATGAGAGAGATTCAGGAAGAAATTGACAGCATTTTCAATGAGTTCTTCAGGGGTCCAAGGCTCTGGAGCTACAGAAGATGGAGCGAACCAGAGTATTTTGAGGAGAGACTTGAAGGAGTCTGGAGAGAGCCGTTCGTTGATATCTTTGACAACGGCAACGAGTTCATAATTACCGCTGAGCTCCCGGGTGTAAGGAAAGAAGACATTAAGGTTAGGGTAACCGATGACACTGTCTACATTGAAGCTCAAGTGAGAAGAGAGAAGGAACTTGAGAGGGAAGGAGCAATAAGGGTTGAAAGGTACTACAGCGGTTACAGAAGAGTCATCAGGCTTCCAGAGGAGGTTATCCCAGAGAAAGCAAAAGCAAAGTACAACAACGGTGTCCTTGAGATCAGAATTCCAAAGAAGCACCCAACAAAGAAGGAAGGAGAAGGATTTGAGGTTAAGGTGGAGTGAAGGAGTTTCATTTTTTCCAAAATTTTTGTTTTAGCTACTCACGATCATCTGCTCATCCAAAAAAGTGAGGTGATGTAAATGGCAGATAAAAGGGAAATTAAGCTTAAGGTTGCTTCCGCTTACCAGAGGGATGTTGGTAGGGGGATAGTTAGGATTGATAGAAAGGCTATGCGCACAATTGGCGTTCAACCAGGTGATATAGTGGAGATAATTGGGACAAAGAACACAGCGGCAGTTGTCTGGCCAGCATACCCAGAGGATGAAGGATTGGACATCATCAGAATGGACGGTACAATCAGAAAGAACGCAGGGGTTGGACTTGGAGACGAGGTGACTGTAAGGAAAGCCGAAGTCAAGGAGGCAAAGAAAGTTGTCTTAGCTCCAACTGAGCCCATCAGATTTGGAGCGGACTTCGTTGACTGGCTACACTCAAGGCTCATTGGAAGACCAGTTGTTAGGGGGGACTATATCAAAATTGGTGTTCTCGGCCAGGAGCTTACTTTCGTTGTAACAGCAACGACACCAGCTGGAATCGTCCAGATTACAGAGTTCACGGACTTCACAGTTAGTGAGAAACCTGTTAAAGAGGTTGCAAAGACGGCAGCATTGGGAGTTACTTACGAAGATATCGGTGGTCTCAAGGATGTAATCCAGAAGATCAGAGAGATGATTGAGCTCCCGCTTAAACATCCAGAAATCTTCGAAAAGCTTGGAATTGAGCCACCCAAGGGTGTTTTGCTTTACGGTCCACCGGGAACCGGTAAAACCTTGCTCGCAAAGGCCGTTGCAAATGAAGCAAACGCTCACTTTATAGCCATCAACGGTCCGGAAATCATGAGCAAATACTATGGAGAGAGCGAGGAAAGACTGAGGGAAGTCTTTAAAGAGGCTGAAGAAAACGCTCCGAGCATAATCTTTATTGATGAAATTGACGCAATAGCTCCAAAGAGAGGCGAGGTTAGTGGAGAGGTCGAAAAGAGAGTAGTTGCACAGCTTTTGACATTGATGGATGGACTGAAGAGTAGAGGAAAGGTCATTGTTATAGGTGCAACAAACAGACCTGATGCAATTGATCCAGCTTTGCTCAGGCCTGGAAGGTTTGATAGGTTGATCTTGGTTCCAGCACCAGACGAAAAAGCAAGATACGAGATATTCAA
>JALTMZ010000016.1 GCA_027001105.1 Thermococcus sp. | reverse complement strand
GAATGATTTGTGGACATTTAGGGATTTGAAGAACAAACCGCTTTATAAGAGACTTTTCAGCTTCCACTTGGCTGCTTTGAGTGGAGCTGTTGTTCAGTGGGTAATATTCGGCGTGCTTGTCTATCTCGGCATACACTATCTAATAGCGAACTTAATTGGAATTGGATTCTCGTTCATTGTTAGGTTTCTGGTTAACAGACATATTACTTGGGGCTGATGCTTTGATTAAGCGAGCACCTTAAATAAGCATTGTGAAATTATTTTTGGTGATACGTACCATGAAGGAGTTTCTTGAGGAAGCAAGAATAAATGTTGACGAAATTTTGAGGCACATAATGAACATCTCTCAGTTCCACAGAATCCAGGGTTCAAAAGAAATCGTTGATGCAGCGGAATATGTTCTTGGAGAGCTTAAAAAAGCTGGAATTGATGTCCAGCTTTTGAAAGATGTCTATGATGGGGAAACCTGGCATCTAACATTGAAATCTCCAATTGCATGGGACCTAATTTACGGTGAAATTGAGATTTTTGAACAAAAATTCACCACTGAGGAAATTCCTCTCGTAGTTATGGCACACTCGCCAAGCGGAGAAGCTGAGGGAGAGACAGTTCACGTTGAAAAAGAAGAGGACTGGGAAAAAGCAGAGGGAAAGATAGTCTTAGTTGGCAAGAAATGGAAGGAGAATTATGAAAAAGCCAACAAAAGCGGTGCTATTGGTTTTATAGCCTATCGCAAAGGAACAGGCAAAGCTTTTCCATATATGGGGTTGTTTCTCTCAAAGAAGGATTTGGAGTGGGCAAAGATTCCAGCTGTTGCCGTGAGTGAAGAGATTGCGAATAAAATAATTGGCAAGTTAAAGAAAGGAGAAAGCGTAAAAGCCAAGATGAAAGTTCAAACGGAGATTAAAGATAAACAAATTTTGCCAATGGTTTATGCAAAAATTGGAAAGCCACCGTATATTCTCTTCACAGCTCACATCTGTCATCCAAAGCCGGGGGCGAATGACAACGCAAGCGGTTCAGCAATGCTCATAGAGCTGGCAAAAGCATTGAAAAAAAGATATGCCGAAGACTTCAGATTCGGCTTTGCATTCCTGTGGATTCCAGAGTATCATGGAACACAAGCCTTCATTGAAAAGTTTGCTGAGCTTGAGAACTATTATGCGGTGATAAATCTCGACATGGTGGGAGGGAGCGAGGATCGTTCGAATTCAACCATAATGATTGTAAGAACACCGTTATCAAGGTTCTCAATTGTAAGTGGACTTTTGGAGTACTATCTCAATCTGGCGAACTCTCAAGGTGAGAGCTTTGGCGGTGAAGGAATGCCCAAGCTGAAAGTTAAAAGCTACTCTTATCAGATGGGAAGCGACCACGACATCTTCAACTTCTTCGGAGTTCCTGGAGTCATGCCAATAACTTGGCCTGACAAGTTTTATCACTCAAGTGAAGACAGTATAGAGAAGGTAAGCAAAGATTCTCTTGAGGTAATTGGGAAGGCTGTTTTGGCTACAGCCTTAGCACTGGCGAAAGCTGAGAAAGAAAAACTGCAGAGATTTGCAAGAGGCTATGCTATGAAATATCTGGGAGAACTTGGCATGGATAGAGAGATTGAAGTTGCAGAAAAGCTTGTTATGAAGGGTCTTGCGAGGGATGGAAAGTTTTTGGGAATTGACATAGGTCATGATTTTGACTTCAATGCTTGGATAAAGTGGGAAAAGAAGGGATTAGTCTCAGTTAGGACAATTAGGGAATTTGATGAAAAAGCAGCAAAAGAACTTGAAAAACTTATGGAAGACAAAAAGTTCTCAATCCATCTTCACGAGCTCCTGATGCTGGGAGAAATCCTTCCCGAGGAGGAGGCGTTTAAAGCCCTTGAAGAAGAATTCGGAGAAATTGACAGGGAAAAGCTTAAC
>JALTMZ010000015.1 GCA_027001105.1 Thermococcus sp. | reverse complement strand
GAAAGCTAACTAAGGGAAAACTGAACATCCTAACTCTCAAGTGGAGCGACGATGGAAGTAAAATCTACTTCGTTGCTCAAGAAGACAGAGAAAGGAAGCCAATGATAAGCGACCTTTACGTTTTAGATGTTAAGAGCAAGAAGATTGAAAAGCTCACCGATTCTAAGTGGCGCATTGGAGACTTTGTGATAATTGATGAGAAGCACTTTGTTTTAAGGATGAGTACCCTTGAGAGGGGAATACCAACAAATACTCACATTTATCTCTTCAATGTCGAGACTAAGGAGATTAAAAAGCTCACTGAAAAGCTCGATCGCTCAGCGTACAACTCGCTTAACTGCGATGTGAGAGGAAAGTCAAGAAATCCGCTAATTTACAAGGATGGCTGGGTTTACTACATAGCAACAGATGGACCGAGGGCGAACCTCTTTAGAGTAGATTTGGAAGGAAACATTGAACGTGTTATTGCCGGTGATAGGAGTATTGAAACTTTTGGAATTGGAAACTACATAGCGTTTATTGCTCAAGATGCAGTAACTCCAACAGAACTGTACATTCTAAGAGACGGCAAAGAGAAGAAGGTCACTAACTTCAACGGGTGGATCAAGGAGTATAAGCTCTCAAGACCTGAGCACTTCAAAGTTAAGGCAAGCGATGGCATAGAAATCGATGCATGGATAATGAGACCAGTTGACTTTAAAGAAGGCAAAAAGTATCCTGCCATTCTCGAAATCCATGGAGGTCCAAAGACAGCCTATGGTTACTCCTTCATGCATGAGTTCCACGTTCTAACCTCTAAAGGGTTTGTGGTGATATTCAGCAATCCAAGGGGAAGCGACGGCTATGGGGAGGAGTTTGCAGACATTAGGGAGCACTACGGCGAAAGGGACTATCAAGATTTAATGGAAGTCGTGGATGAAGCCTTGAAGCGCTTTGATTTCATTGATGCTGAAAGAATCGGAGTTACCGGCGGTTCCTATGGCGGCTTCATGACCAATTGGATAGTTGGACACACGAATAGGTTTAAGGCAGCGGTCACTCAAAGGTCAATTTCCAACTGGGTGAGCTTCTTTGGAACAACTGACATAGGCTACTACTTCGCTCCAGATCAAATCGGAGAAGACCCATGGAGCAATTTTGAAGGATACTGGGAGAAATCACCTCTGAAATATGCCCCCAACGTTGAAACACCGCTCTTGATAATCCACTCAGTTGAGGACTACCGCTGCTGGCTTCCAGAGGCATTGCAACTTTTCACAGCACTAAAGTATTTTGGAAAAACTGTTGAGCTAGCAGTATTTCCGGGAGAAAATCACGACTTATCAAGGAGTGGAAAGCCAAAACATAGGGTCAAGAGGCTTGAGCTAATTGTTGGGTGGTTTGAGAAGTGGCTTAAGTGATTCTTCCTTCTGTTCTGTTTATAATCTTCATAATGACAAAAAGACAAAAACTTCAAAGCATATAATCCAGAACCCTCTTAGCTTCTTCAATGTGCTCTGGGTAAACATTTTTGACCTCTGGGTGCAAAGCCTTGATAACCCTTCCCACAAGCACAAACAGTGTTCCAGTGATTATCGGCAGTTCATTGACAACCTCCTCATCAAGCGGCAGATCAGAGGGTATCTTCTTAAGAACGAACTTCCTTATCGGCTCAATTTCCACTTTCTCATCCTCAATGACAGCTCTGAAGAGATTCATTGAATTCTTGAATCCCTTTGTTAGCGGAAGGTGCCTGAACTTTATTATTCCAGTATTCTCCGCTTTTGCGTTCTCATAGGCAACTTCAAACAAATCACTGAGCTTCTTCTCAACTATCTCCATCATATCTTCAGCTCTTGGCTTTATCACTGCCAACTCACATGTTCTCTCAAGAATCTTCTGAAGCTGCGGATATGGGATTATCATCTCTGCCATTGTTCTCACCTCCTTTTAACTCTCACCAATGGAATTTTAATAACATAAAGTATATAAAATTTTCGACTCTCAAAGAAAGAGGACAACAATCAACAACGCCGCAAAGATGAGTGGACCAAAAAGGAACATCGCAATGGTGCTTTCTTTGGTGGGCTTTTCTGGTCCAACTTTCTGAACAAACCAGAGGCTGAACGGGAAGCCGACGAAAAAGCCGAGGAACCAACCAAGGGACTCACCAAGGCGGTACCTCGCGTAGTTCAAGATTATCATAACCAAGAACAGTATGATCACCCCAAAGTAGCCTTCCAGATGTTCTTCTGCTTCCCCACGACCACAAAAAAGCCCGCCCATGTCATGGTGAAAAGGAAGCTCACTGCAAACTCCGCCAGCATGACACCACCCAACCTAATTATGATGAGAAGTATAAAAGCTTGTAGTCACCCCAAGAATCCCCTAATGCTCGCTGCTTTGATTATTAGCTCCTCATTAATCTCGCCATCCAGTATTTTGCTTGTAATTTCACAGTGCTCCTCATTTCTTTCAAATTCGAACAACTGACTCATTTTCAGAATGTCCCCTAAAAATTTAAATTTCTCAGCTGATTTGGGGTTGAAATAACTGAATGCAAAGCCCAAATCTCTGTAAATGCCCTTGTAAACATCACTTATAAATTCAATGTCCTTTTCGCTAAGGGCATTCAGTCCCAGAACCTCTGGGGGTATGCCAAGAGAATAAAGAGATGCAGTGAACTTTATTGCCCTTGGAAGTGCAAAACCATTGACATCCCTGGCATAACCGAACAGCCCAATGTGGAGCTTTCTCTTTCTTCTGGAGGGAACAAACTTTGCGACATCTCTTATTAAGCTTGCCAAAGCTTTAATTTGCTTGGAGTATTCAATTTCATATTTTCTGAGAAGTGAAAGAAGTTGCTCATCAATTGGCTCAGCTTCCTTTCTCTTTGAGTTTCTAATTTTCTCAACAGCTTTTATAACTTCCCTTGGTGGATTGTCGTATTTAAATGAGCTTTGAATTGTAAATGTCTGAGCTCCTCTATACTTCCAAGACATTTTCAACATTTTCGGGGACAAGGTGACCTCTAAATGGCGCACTGCCTACACCGATAATTGGATAAATACTAACGTTCTCCTCCTCTTCAAGCTCCTGAAGCTTAAAGAGAGCATATTTATCATAGATGACAGCGCTTAGTAATCCATAGTTCATGGCAGGGTCGCTCCTTGCCAGAAAAACACGCTGATATTCAAAGTCCTTTCCTTGTAAATATTCTCTCAGTAGTTCAGCCGAGTTTAATATAGCTTCTTTTGTCTCAAAGAGAGGTATTACGTTAATTTCTTCAGGAAAGAACTCCCCAATCCACTCGTAGAGCTTTATATCATAGACCCTCTTGTACTGCTTTCCAACGATGTAACGTTTGTACAGCTCATAGACCCTGTTAATTTCGTTTGCTGAAGTTGTCATCGGAAGAATAACTTCAAATATTGGGGCAATTTCTTCCTCATAGAATATCTTTGAATAATCAGCCGAACGGGAAATGCTCTCGAGCGTTTCAATTAAAAGCTTTGCTTCAGCTTTCTCGACACTTGGATTTGGCACTCTTGGGGTCAACCTAAAATCTTCTCCAAGCTTATGCTTTCGAAAGAAGTGAGTATACCTCTCCAGAAGTTTTTTAACAACAAACTCATCAACCTCTTTTCCTTCGAAATCCCACATCTGCTCTTCTATGCCGAGAACGCTGAAGGCATAAAACGCTTCAATTATTTCATCCTCACCACTCAGCTGAGGTTCCCGAGCAAAGAAAGGTATATACACATTGTCAGGATGCTGAGTGCTCATAGTTTTTGGTATCATTTTGCCCACCAAGAATGCATAAATATGAACAATTTAAATTTTTTGCAAAAATCTTTGATTAAATGACAAAAATTAACAAAAATCTTTTAAATCTCAATTACCCCCATATTCCATGCGCGCTTATATTTTGGTATTCCCAGAAAAAAGATGGGAGAACTATCTCACACCTTTGAATGAAGAGCCTCTCGTTAAGATAGTTGAACAAAGGCTCAGAATGGCAAAGAGGATTGATGAAGTCTATACAATCATAAGAAATGGACAGTTAAAGCGCTTTTCTCTTCACGTCTCAAATCCTGTTGAAGTTAAAGCCAAAAACAAAATTGAAGCGCTTTACAAAGCTTTACCAGCTTCTGGAGAGCTCTTCCTTGTTGAAGGGAATATGCCGCTGATAATGCCCTTCTTGGTAAATTATCTCTCAACGCTGTTTTTAGATTCAGACAGCGAAGCATTAATTCCATCATGGAGCAATGGGACGTTGGAGGTTACACATGCGTTTTATGATGCAAAAGCATTAAAGAGTGCCTTAGAGGCTTGTCTGGCAGAAAACGAGAAAAAACTGGGCTGCATTAAAGAATACTTGGATTATGAAACAGTGAGCATTGAAGAGCTTGCTAAGAGGAACCCTAAAGTAACGCTGAGCTTCTTTAAAGTTAAGAGCAGCTTTGATCTGAGATTCGCTGAAGAAACACTCAAAAAAGTTGAGAAAGGGGAGATTTAAATAACTCCAGATTTTTTCACCCTATCCGCAACCACCACGGCAATTCCAGCTTTTATCAGATCAATAACCACAAATGGTGCAACACCCACTGCAAAGGCTTTTCCAAAGTTTCCTCCGAAGTAGAAACCCAGTCTAAGCCAGCCTAAGAGATAGATAACACCAATGCCAGTTAAAGAACCCAGGATATAACCTTTTAGAGTCTCATATCTCTCACCTATCAAACCAACCAAAAATGCAGCTATTGGGAAAGCTATTAGATATCCTCCCGTCGGACCATAGAGGTAAACAAATCCCCCTTTAAATCCCGCAAAAACAGGGAGTCCTATAGAACCCATTAGAAGATATATCATCTGACTTAGGAAACCTAAACGTGCTCCCAAAATCAATCCGCTGAGCAGGACGAAAAGAACCTGCAAAGTTACCGGTACCTCCCCAATTGGAATGCTTATTTGGGCTCCAACTGCAGTTAATGCGGCAAATAAGGCTGAGTACGCAATCTCCTTTGCCTTCATTTTAGTATCCTCCAGTGTTTTGTAGCCCAGTTTATTTGGTTAACCTTTAAAATTCTTATGGTTAACGAAAATGCTTTTTAACACTCAAAGCATAGGTAAAATCAAGTGAGAGATATGACGAGAAAAGTGCTTAAGGATAGCAGGATAAAAAGAGAGCTCTTAAAGATCCTTCGCGAGAATGACATTGTCTCGGGTGATGAAATAGGGACAAAGCTGGGTATTTCAAGAGTTGCTGTGTGGAAGCATGTAAAGGAACTTATTGAGCTTGGCTACAAAATACAATCAACACCAAAGGGCTATAAACTTGTGAAAGAGCCCAGCAAGCCCTATCCTTGGGAGCTTGATGTCAAAGCCTACTATTACCTAAGCGTTGATTCAACCATGAACGTTGCCAAAGAGCTCACTGAAAAAGGAGAAGAAGAGTGGACTTTTATAATTGCAGAAGAGCAAACTGCTGGAAGAGGAAGACTAAAAAGGTCATGGATTTCTCAAAAAGGCGGCTTGTATTTCTCAGTAATTTTAAGACCAAGGATTAAGCTCACGGAGATTGAAAAAGTTTTAATTCCCTCATCCCGTGCAGTTGCCAAAACTATCCAAGAATACAATCTAAGTCCTCAAGTTAGCCAAGCTGGAGATGTTTTTATCAATGGAAAAAAAGTTTCTGGGATATTGGTTGAAGCTGAGGGAGAGCTCGATATGGTCGATTTTCTCATACTTGGAATAGGGGTAAACGTCAACAACAAAATTCCAGAAGACCTCAATGCAACTTCTTTAAGGAAGGAGCTTGGAAAAGAGGTCAATCTTCTCGAATTCTCAAAGAAACTGTTTACCAATCTAATGAAAGGAATGAGAGAACAGAGATTCTGAGGTTATTATTGCTGAACAGTGACCAAACAAGGTAATCTGACATTACTAAAATAGGTCGAGAACATAAAGTATACCATACAACTCGGAGGGAAACTGTTATGAAAAAAATAGTAAGTTTAGCTGTTGTACTTCTGTTTCTTATCAGCGGCTTAGGTATCACAATTCCGGAGATATCTGCTCAGAGCAACTACAGCAACCAGAGGGTTTTGGTGCTGAAGAACGTTGACGCCTGGAACTCAAATGCCGTTGAAGAAATGTTAGATGAAATCGGTGTTCCATACGACGTCCTTTCATCTTCTCAGTTTGCACCTTTAACTGCCTCAGATCTCATAAATAAGTACGACGTGATCATCATAGAAAGCGATCAGCCCCAAAATTTCTATGACGAACTTGCCCCAGAAATGGGGGACATTGAAGAGTTTGTCAAAGCAGGGAAAGTCCTACAGGTACATGCTGCAAACTGGGGATGGCATGGTGGAGAGTGGAAAACTCCTCTACCAGGAGGAGTTGAGATAGTGAGAAGATACTCAAACTATGACTACAACGTCGAAAAAGATTTGTGGTATTACAGCACATATGCCAGTCATGGTTACCTCACAAACCTACCGCCGGACGTCAAGATTATAACCGTGCAATCCGATACAAGCTACTCCCAGGGAAATCCAGACTACACAAAACCGAGTGCAGTTACATACACATTCGGAAAGGGACTTGTGTTTGCAACGGGGCTCACCTTAGAGTACAGCGCAAGGTATAGAGGATCAGAATGGAAGGAATTTCTCAAGGAGATAATTCTCGGCAATCTTGAGTTTAAACCAGCTAAAAAAGTTGAATATTTTGACTACGCAATGATGAACTACATATGGTACATGCTCTACAACAGGTATACTGAGAAATTTGATGAGATGTACAAGAAAACTGAACAGTACAACATAACAAACTCAACTATCCCCCAAGTAGCGGAATATAAATCACTTGCAGAAAAGCACTATGAACTGGGCTGGCAGTACGGACATCCGATTAAGGGCCACATACAAGCGTTGCCACATATGAGAAGGGCGTACATGAACATAAAGAAGGCATACGTTCTGCTCGACTACTCTCTGAAGGGATTGAAACATTGGCAAGCACTTGAAAACAACAACTTAACTGCACTGATTCAGCAGAACGATGATGAATCGACGCTTTACTGGGTTGGAGGACCACTCAATGGCACATATAAGGGGATAGAGAATGCAAAAGCGACATGGAGCAGATTCTTAGGTGGCAATAACGTGACTAAAGTAGATGTATACAACATAACACTTGCAAAAAGTGAAGAGGGCATGACAGGCATACATGCCGTTGTGATAGTATCAACCAAGGAAGGCAAGAGGATTCCGCTGAGATATGAGATCTACTTCAAAGATGACAGCATAATTGAGGAGTGGTGGATCATTGATCCCTCAGTCCTTGAAATGGCAGAAGGTTGATTTACCGTCCCATCTTTTCTATTTTATTGTCTAAAGTTGTGAAAGCAACGGGTCACATTTTTAAAGTATTTTTCTTAACGCAGATACGATGATAGAAGTCAAAAATCTCTGGCACATCTATGAGGGAAAAAGAATTGCTCTGAAAAATGTTAGTCTGAGCTTTGGAAACGAGATAATTGCATTAGTTGGCCCCAATGGCTCCGGAAAGACCACCTTAGCAAAACACTTCAATGGGCTTTTAAAGCCCACAAAAGGAGAAGTTTTCGTTGACGGCATCAACACCAAAAACGCCAGTGTAGCGGAGCTTTCAAGGATTGTTGGATACGTTTTTCAGAACCCAGAAAACATGTTTTTTGAAGAAAACGTCTTTAAAGAGGTTGCATTTGGACCAAAAAATCTTGGATTGAAAGAAGATGCCCTCGAAAAGAGAGTTAAATGGGCGCTCAGGATTGTGAATCTAAGCGGATACGAAGATAGAAGCCCATATTCGCTTAGCGGCGGAGAAAAGCAGAGGCTGGCAATAGCGTGTATACTTGCAATGAAACCCAAATACGTAATCTTAGATGAACCAACCACAGG
>JALTMZ010000014.1 GCA_027001105.1 Thermococcus sp. | reverse complement strand
AGCGGCAGTACAAAAGGCAGTTCCGAGAATTGCTATTGCTGCTAAGAACGGGTTATACAAAGCGGAGCTTTCATAGATGAGCCATTTGCTTGCGAATCCGTTCAGTGGGGGCAAGCCTATTATAGCTGCAGCACCAACCAGGAAGGCAAAGCTTGTCAGCGGCATTCTCTTTGCTAATCCGCTAAGCTCATTAAGGTTCTTTGTGCCGACTTCATGCAGAACTGCACCTGCAACAAGGAAGAGGAGTGCCTTCATAATTGCGTGGTTCACCGTATGGTATATAGCCCCGGCCAGTGCTATGTCCCCCACTTTTGTTCCATATGCCGCAATGCCTATTCCTATGCCAAGGAGAATGTACCCTATCTGACCAACACTCGAGAATGCAAACAATCTCTTCATATCGGTCTGCACTACAGCCATTGCGTTTCCAACTATTAGCGTTAAGCAGGCAAAGAATATCACGATCCAGCCAATAGCTTTGATGTTTAGGCTTATGCTATAAATGCTGAAGAGTATCCTTGCTATCGCATAAACACCACCAGCCTTAATAACCAGCCCAGAAAGCATTGCCGAGATTGAGCTTGGTGCTGCTGGATGAGCATCTGCAAGCCACATGTGTACTGGAACCGCACCGCTCTTGAAGAGCAATCCACCGAGGATGAAAGCCAATGCAACTTTGCTTATAAGTGTTGGCTCCCTTGTGATGTACTGGCTCAGATAAGCCATTGTTAAAGTGCCATACTGACCGTAAAGCAGGGCAATACCAAGGAGAATGAAGGAACTTGCCAGCGAACCTACAAACATGTACTTAATACCAGCCTCAATGCCTTCCCATGTGTCATTTCTGAATGCAACCAAGGCATAGCTCGCTATGCTCATTATCTCAAGGAAGACATAGAAGTTGAATATATCCCCCGTTATGACTATACCGAGCATTCCAAGTTCCAGGATTAGGATCAATGTATAATACTTATCAAGCCCGGTGTCGTGCTTCATGTATTCGAGTGAATAAACTATCGCCAGCAGTGAGACGAAGGCTATTGTTACTGCTATCAACGCTCCAAGAAGGTCAACTTCCCAGACAATTCTGATTGGAAAGCCGACCCCTTTTCCTAACGGTGTTGTAGCACCAAGTGTATACACGACTATTTGATTTGTCTTCCAGATTGTGTAAAACACATCAACAGCTACGCCTAAGGTTGCTGCACTGATTATTACCGCCCAAATGTCCCTAAGTTTCTCGCCGATAAGCTTGACTATAGGCATTGAGAATGCTCCGAAGAGGGGGATGATGATTAGGAATGGTAACGCATTCATCCCCTCAACCTCCTTAACTTGTTTATGTCCAAGCTTCCGTAATGCCTATAGGCGTTAATCGTCAGTGCCATTGCCAAAGCCAAGACACAGACCCCAATGACGATGCTCGTAAGCACTAAAGCTTGAGGAATTGGACCAACCATTGGAGTGCCCTTTAGTGTTTCATAACCGGTATAGATTGGCGCAGTTGGTAGAACTCCGTTCTCCAAGCGGTAACCAAGGCTTATTAGAAGCAAGTGAATTCCAGAGTCAATGATGTTCAATGCCAAGATCAGCTTGATAAGATTCCTCTTATAGAGAAATGCATAGATCCCCATGAAGATCAAGAGGAATGCAGTTATGAACTGAAACGGAATCATTTCTTCCACCTCCTAAAGAGGGCTATTGCCATCATTGCACTCACCAATCCAGTGAAGACCTTCAATCCTACAGCCAAGTTCATTATTGGGAGGAACCCAGCGGAGAGCAGAGTTCCCGGCTGTCCTGCAAAGGCTATCTTATCACGCCAGAGTATGTTGTAGAAGAAAGCAACGCTTAACCCAAGCATTGCAGCCCCTAAGAAAGCCAAGCCGCCAAGCCCCTCAAGAACTGAGTATAAGTTCTTGTCATACCTCTTCTTGGCTTCATTCAACCCGAATGCAACGAGGAACAATATCCCAGCACCAGCTATCGTAGCTCCTCCCTGGAAGCCACCACCGGGTGTGAGGTGACCGTGAGATACAACATATGCACCAAATATTCCAATGAGCGGAATTGTAGCTCTCGCCATGGTCTTAACGATTAATCCCATGTCATTCTCCATCCTCATCCCTCCTCCAAGGTCTGAGCAGTGCGACAGCACCCGCTATAGCTGTAAAGAGAACGGTGGCTTCTCCAAGGGTATCGTAACCTCTGTAGTCAAACACTATGTCAGTCACAATGTTTGTTCCGCCAACTTCTTCGATGCCGTGCTCAATGTAGTACTGGTCAGTGTAGCGGTACTTCTGCCAGTCACTACCGCCAAGACCAAATTTAAGCCCGTATTGCGGGTTAGCTACTATCAAGAGCACACCAAGGATGAACAGTAAAGCCAAAGCCCCAAATGTCCTGTTCATGGCCCCTCACGCTCCCATCTCTCTGTTTTAGCTATTCCATACACCACTATTGCAGTAACAACTCCCGCACCAACCGCTGCCTCGGCTATCGCAACGTCGGGGGCATGGAGCATGTAAAATTCTAAGCTCAGCAGAAGGCTCATTGCTGCTGAAGCCAAAGCCGCTGAAAGCAAATCCCTAAAGCTGATTGTGAAGTATGCAGCAATAAGTATTCCAATCAAAATTCCAAACTGAATGACCATGTCAACCGTAAGAACGTTCATTCTTCTCCACCCCTCTCCCTCTTGAGTTTTACTTCATAAGCATCAACAACAGCTCTCACAGGCTTTACACCGCTCAAATGGGCAGCCTTTGCAATTGCGTGAGCACCCGTCGGGTTGGTAAGCAACAGTGCTATCAACGCAACCAAGCTGTGAAGTGCCATCTGAAGGTATTTTGGATCTCCAGTTATGTGGAGCTGATTCACTGCATGGACAATTACAGCAAGAACTGCAAATATTGTCCCAAAGGTTGTGCACTTGGTTGCCCCGTGCAAGCGCGTGTAAACGTCTGGAAATCTGTGAAGGGCAAAGCTACCGAGCAAGTTGAAGGTTATGTTGATACCGAGGAAAGCGTAGATAATGTACTCAACGATAGTTGTCACTTCAATCCCCCCTGGAGATATTTTGCTATGACAAGCGTCCCAATGTAGCTCAGCAAGGCATAGACAATTGCAATGTCAATGTAAATTACCCTGTCATATGCTGCACCAAGGAGAATCATCCCCCCAACTATCAGCGTATTCAGTGTGTCAACTCCAACAACTCTATCAGGAACAGTTGGTCCAAAGAGAACCCTCAGCACGCACAGAAATGCACCAATCATTATTATCAAAGCTGAATAAAAGAACTCAGGTGCAATCATCTCCCCAACCTCCTCGCCCATTTTTCAAATGAGCCAGAAACAGGCTCCGAACTTTTTGGTTCTTCCTCCTTCACATAAATCCAGTGAACATAGAGGGCTTTTTCTTCCGGACAGGCATCTATTGTGAGCGTTCCTGGGGTTAGGGTTATTGAATTGCTTAGAATGGTGTACTGAGCATCGTTCTCAAGATCAACAGGAACCCTAACTATTCCCGGTCTTATCTTTCCAGTTATCACTCTGTAGGCAACGTCAAAGTTTGCTTTGACCATCCCCCAGAATAGGGGTCCAATTGAGTAAACAATAAACTCAAGCCACCTTATCGGATTTAAAAACCTTGTGGTTTTTTCTCCTATGATGTTTTTTGTTGAATAAGCCACTATTGCAGAGAACATTATACCTGCAACAACTTCTTCTGGGCTCCACAACATTCCTTTGGTACCTGCCGTAAGTACCAACCAGAGCATGAATGACCATACAAATGCAGCAATGAAACTCATTTTTCTCACCTCATCTCTTGATTTGCAACGTTCAATACTTAGTTTTCATTAAATCTCAATATATGTTTCGTTTATTGCTTTTAAAAGAGTTTTGGAAAGTCCCAAATTCACAATGGAGGTATAAAACGGCTCTTTTTAAACAAAAGATTCTCAACAAAAAGTTTGTAAAAATCAAGGAACGAATGTATACAAATTTGTTAATGCTTGCTTTTAGGTAGTTCCAAAATTTCCAATGTATACTTTTGACATAATCAGGCTCATCTCAACACAATAGATAGGGTAAAATGCAAACATTTATAAACCGTGAAGCATAGTGAAAGTGACGCTCTTTTCTGAAGGGCGTTGAAATATTTGAAAGGAGATATTGGAAATGTATGGAGATAGATTTGGTGGAAATAGAGACAGATTTGGCGGAGTAGCTCCAGTTAAGGTCGGAGAAAGATATACTGTTAAAATCGAAAGTATAGGAAAAGGCGGAGACGGTATAGCCAGGATTAAGGGCTTTGTAGTGTTTGTTCCAAACACCAAAGTCGGTCAGGAAGTTGAGATTGTAATTAACTCTGTCAAAAGGAAGTTCGCTTTTGGAGAAGTTATTTGACTTCACATTCATAGTCCAATTTTTGGACTTCAAACTTTTCTTTTGTTCTCAAGAATATTTCACACATTCAGCCAATTAAGTTTTTAAAGCGCTAAGCTTAGCAATTTGCGATGAGAGTTCACATTGAAACTTATGGATGCACGAGGAATAGAGCAGATGCAGAAATTATGGAAGCCCTCTTAGTTAATGCGGGTTATGAAATAGTTGATTTGGATAGCGCAGATTATGTAATCGTGAACACCTGTGCTGTGAAAGACCCAACAGAAAATCACATGAGAAAGAGAATTAAAGAGCTCCTTGATGCTGGCAAAAAGGTTATTGCCACTGGTTGCTTGCCCCATATTAACATTGAGGCAATAGATGAGAGAGTATCGGCAATTTTAGGGGTTAAGAGCATAAACAGAATTACCGAAGCTATTGAGCTGGCAGAAAGAGGGGTAAAGCTCATTGATGTGGATCAGAGAAAGATAGACAAGCTTGAACTTCCCAGAATGTGGAAGAGCAAAGTAGTCTTTGTTGTGCCGATCAGTGAGGGTTGTTTGAATGCATGCACATACTGTGCAACACGCTTTGCAAGGGGAATCCTTAAGAGCTATTCCCCAGAGAAAATTGTCAGATGGGTTAAAGAGGCATTGGCTAAAGGATACAAAGAAATACAGCTTTCAAGCGAAGATACTGGCTGCTATGGTTTTGATATCGGGACAAACTTAGCTGAGCTTTTAGACGAGCTAACATCCATTGAAGGAGAGTTTAGGATTAGAGTCGGCATGATGAACCCAAATCATGTCATAAAGTTCCTTGATGAGCTAATTGATGCCTACAAAGATGAAAAGATTTACAAATTCCTGCATCTGCCCGTTCAGAGTGGAGACAATGAAATTCTAAGGAAAATGGGCAGAACGTACACAGTTGAAGATTTTGAGGCCATAGTTAAGGCGTTTAGAAAAGAGTTTCCAGAGCTAAATTTGAATACAGACATAATTGTAGGGTTCCCCGGAGAAAGCGAAGAGGCTTTCCAGAATACCGTTGAGCTCATAAGGAGGGTTAAGCCAGATAAGATAAACGTTTCAAGATTCTCTCCGAGACCCGGAACTTTAGCGGCGAGAATGCCAAACCAGATAGTTGGCTGGCGTGTTAAGGAGCGCTCCCGCTATCTTCACCGCTTAAGGTTAGCTATAAGCTATGAGATAAACCAGAAGTATGTTGGGAGGGAACTCTTAGTTTTAACACATGGAGAAGGGAAGAAAGGAGGAGTTGAAGGCAGAACGATGAACTACAAGGAGATAATTCTACCAGAGGCCCCAATTGGAGAATTCGTGAAAGTAAAAGTCACGAAGGCAACTGCAACGTATCTGATGGGAAGTCTTGTTACATCCCTTCTTTGAAATACGAAACCGTATTAACTTTGTAGAAAAAGTATCTTTTGGATGAAGAGAATGAAAAGTATATTGCTCATTCGAGGTTTTAGAGGATGTGAGAGATTTATTGATTACTATTTAGAAATCCACAGCCTCCCCAAAGAGATTTTTCTTGTTAAGGGTGAATACAACATCATTGCAGAAATAGAATATGAAGACTACGAGAGCTTCAAGAAGTTAGTTTCTGAGCTCTGTAAGCTCCATGAAGTCTCCAAAATAACAATCTTAGATGTAAAGGGCATCTTCTAATTCAAGTGCAGTCTAACATTAGCACAAAACTTATAAGTGATGTAAAGCAAACTTTACGTAAAGGAAACTTTACATAAGAGGTATAAAGAGAGGTGAGTATAAGGATGAAATACAACTACTTACTCGGAGTCATTATCACAAGCATGATCGTCGGACTGGCTTACTCCACGAAGTCCGGAAAAGCTGTATTAGCGGTGGGGATCTTTGTCGCTGCACTTCTGCTCAGCTATTTCTTGAGCTTGTATTATAACTCAAAGATTAAGAAAGTTGAAGATGAGAGAACCGAGCTTATAAGCAGTATGAGCACCAGAAACGGCTATGTTGTTGTAAGCATTATCCTTTTCGCTGAGTATCTCTGGGAATACTCGAATGGGAACAGTGAAACTGCCACAAAGCTCCTGATTCCGCTCGCACTTGGTGTAATTGCCCTCTTAATCTCACAATACCGCTACGAAAGGGTGATGTAAATGAACGAGCTGATACTTAATTTCCTTATCTGGATCTTTCTGGCCACAGTAACGACGCTAATTTTGCTCTATCTTTCAAAGAGAGATGAGAAGAAGAAAACACTCATTCCCGCAATGCTTGTGATACTAACTATGGGCTACCTGATGGGCTATGCCGTCAGCAACGGCAACTTACCACTTGCATTTTCCGTCTTTTTAGTCGGGGGTATAGTGCTTAACCTCTATTACGCTTCACTAAAAAGAAAAGGCTACGTGCTCGAAGATGAGAGAATTCTGAGAATTGAGGAGATTTCAGCGAGAAGGACTCTTCAAGTGCTTATGATAACCCTCGCTTTTATCGTGATTTATCTCTCAATAGTCCAGCAAAGAAATCCAGCGCTTAGGGATGCATTTATTTTGGCTGAAGCTTTGCTTGCAGCTGTGATGCTTCTCCACATGGCATTTAGAGCTTATTATAGCAGGGTGATGTAACGTGAGAAATCGCCTGAGAGAGCTTAGAGAGGCAAGAGGATTGACTCAGGAAGAGCTGGCAAAGATATTAGGAGTTACAAGGCAGACGATAATAGCAATTGAAAAAGGTAAGTATGATCCTTCATTAAGGTTAGCCTTCAAGATTGCAAGGTTCTTTGGGATTAAAATTGAGGATATCTTCATCTATGAAGGTGATTGAGATGTTTAGGAGTAAATACAGAGAAAAGGCTTGGTGGTCAATGTTTGTTGGACTTCTTTTTGCATTTTCTGGCGTTTATGTGAAGTTCAAACCTATGACCATCGTTGGAATACTGTTTGCGACCTTTGGAGTTATACTTCTCGAATATGACCGGAGGGTTGCACATGGCAGCGATAAAAGTTGAAAACCTTGAAAAAGACTATGGGAAAGTTAAGGCTTTAAGGGGGATAAGCTTTGAGGTTAAGGAAGGAGAGATTTTTGGCTTGATTGGACCTAACGGTGCTGGGAAATCAACAACCCTTAAGATCTTGGCTACCCTTCTAATACCAACTGGAGGAAGAGCCGAGGTTTATGGGTATGATGTTGTGAGTGAGGCTGATGAGGTTAGAAAGCTCATCAGTTATCTCCCAGAGGAGGCTGGAGCATATAAAAATCTCACTGGATACGAATACCTTGAGTTCATGGCAAAGCTTTATGCAAAGACTGGGAAAAGCGTTGAAGAAATGCTGAAGCTTGGCATTGAAATCGCTGGACTTGGAGAAAGAATTCACGACAAAGTCGCAACTTATTCAAAAGGCATGACAAGAAAGCTTTTGCTCGCAAGGGCTTTAATGGTCACACCAAAGCTCGCTATTCTTGATGAACCTGCAAGCGGTCTCGATATAGTAAACGCTTACGAAATTAGGCAGACAATCAAGAGATTTGCAAGGGAAGAGGGGGTTACAT
>JALTMZ010000013.1 GCA_027001105.1 Thermococcus sp. | reverse complement strand
GGGGATAGCCTATTCATTGAAGTGTTTCCTCCTATGAGTTGTGGAGATGGTAATTCAGTTGTTCAGATATTTAAACATTTATCCTCTTCCAAATTGTTCCCTGTGGAGTGTCTTCAAGCTGGATGCCGAGCTCTCTAAGCTCTGCTCTAATTTTATCCGCTAAGGCATAGTTCTTCTGCTTTCTCAGCTCAGCTCTAACTTGGATTAACAGCTCAATCAGCTTTTCTTCTTTTGTTTCCTTCGTCTCTTTGAAGTATTCCTCAAAGATTCCAAAGACTTCACCGACCATCTTGAAGAACTCAAGGGCTTTTCTCAAGACGCTTTCCTTTGGCTTTTCTACCTTTGCTAAATATTTATTCACAGCATTTGCGACCTCAAATATCGGCTTCATAGCCTCAGCGGTGTTGAAGTCATCGTCCATTGCTTCATAGAACTTCTTCTTAGCTTCTCTAATCACTTCATAGAGCTCAAACTCCTCTTTGCTCCATTTGAATGGTATCTCCGCTTTTTCAAGGGCAATTCTAATGTTTTCAATTGTGTTGTAAAGCTTTTCAAGGTTGTTCTTTGCGTGCTGTATCCCCTCCTCCGTGTAGTCAAGAGGGGAACGGTAGTGCTTCTGCAGGACAAAGAACCTTATAACCTCTGGGGAGTATCTCTGCAAAAGCTCCCTTATCGTGACAAAGTTTCCTAAGCTTTTGCTCATCTTTTCTCCTTTTACCATGACGAATCCTGTGTGAAGCCAATATCTAACCCACTCCTTACCCGTGCATGCCTCTGTCTGTGCTATCTCGTTTTCATGGTGCGGGAATATTAGGTCATTTCCGCCGCCGTGGATGTCAAACTGCTCTCCCAGATACTTGGTGCTCATTGTTGAACACTCAATATGCCATCCCGGTCTTCCCTCGCCCCATGGAGAATCCCACTTCGGTTCTCCGGGCTTGGCTTTCTTCCAGAGGGCGAAATCCTCTGGATTCCTCTTCCCTTCACCAGGCTCAACTCTTGCTCCTTTTCTGAGCTCTTCAAGCTTTATTCCGCTGAGCTTCCCATAGTCTTTGAACTTTTGAACCTCAAAGTAGACTCCATCGCTCCCTTCGTATGCATAGCCTTTCTCTTCAAGATTCTTTACGAATTCAATAATGTCTTGAATGTGCTCTGTAACCCTTGGATAAATATCAGCCGGCTTAACTTTCAAGGCTTTCATGTCCTCGAGGAAATACCTCAGGAATTTCTCAGCCAATTCCTTTGGATCTTCTCCCGTCTCCTGAGCTCTTCTGATGATTTTGTCATCTATATCTGTAAAGTTCATGACCATCAAGACAGTGTAGCCCTTATGCTCCAGATAACGCCTTATGACATCAAAAGCAATATACGTCCTCGCATGTCCTAAATGAGTATAATCGTAAACGGTTGGGCCGCAAACGTACATCCTGACTTCTCCTTCTCTCAGAGGTTTGAACTCCTCCTTCTGCTTTGTAAGAGTATTGTACACTTTCACCTTTATCACCTGAAGAAGATTTTTGCTTGGGTTTTATTAGACTATCGTTGGAGGCAAGTGCAAAGCTTAAAAACCCACTCTCCCAATTTAAACCAGCTTAAAAAACAGGAGGTCATGCTCATGAAAGTGGGAAAGGGAGATGTTGTAAGACTTCATTACATTGGAAAAGTCAAAGAGACTGGAGAAATTTTTGACACAACGTATGAAGAAGTCGCAAAGGAGGCTGGAATTTACAGCGAAAAGGGCATCTATGGCCCAGTGCCAATTGCAATTGGTGCTGGTCATGTTCTCAAAGGGCTTGACGAACAGCTTGAAGGTCTCGAAGTAGGAAAGAAGTATATAATTGAAGTTTCCCCAGAGAAAGCATTTGGAAGGAGAGATCCTAAGCTCATCAAGACCTTCACCCTTGGTCAGTTTAGAAGGCAGGGA
>JALTMZ010000012.1 GCA_027001105.1 Thermococcus sp. | reverse complement strand
CCTGCGGCCGTTGAAATTAAATCCTGCTCGCTTATGCCGATTTGGAAGAATCTACCGGGGAAAGCTTTTTCAAAGTAAATCGTTTTCGTTGAACCCTTTACATCTGCATCGAGGACTACAACATCTTCGTTCTCTTTTCCTATCTCAACTAAAGCTCTTCCAAAGGCTTCTCTAAAGCTTTCGATGATTTTACTCATACCTTTTCACTCCCACTTTGCTATTATTACTTTCGGCTTTCCCTTTACTTTGTCTAGCTCAAAGAGCAACTCGAGGATTTTCTCGGCTTTGTTTTCAACCTCAAACACTTCCCAGCCAAAGGATTTCCATTTCTCTCCTAAGGGTTCTTTTGACATGATCTCCTCTGTTTTCCCTGTTAATTGCTTGAAGTTCCTATCAACAATGGCTATGACATTGTCAAGCTTGTAATGCGAAGAAGTCATTGCTGCTTCCCAAATTTGGCCCTCATCCAATTCTCCATCCCCTAAAATTACATAAACGTTCTTTTCTTCTCCTTCAAGCTTTGAGGCTAGTGCTATTCCGTTGGCAACTGACAATCCCTGTCCCAATGAACCGCTTGAGATCTCAATGAAGGGCAAACCCCTGATAACGTGACTTGGCAGTCCATCTAAATTGGCAAAGCTTTTCAGCTTATCTTCACTTAAAAGTCCGATCTCTGAGAGGATTACGTAAAATGCTGGCGCTGAGTGTCCTTTACTTAGGATTACTACGTCATTTTCTCTTTTCTTTGCTATCACTGCCTTTAAAATCTCAAGGCACGTTATAGAGGAGTTGAGGTGGAAGTTGTTCACTTCCGAGAGCATTTTTTTGAGCTTGTCATTTAGGGCTAAATGAACTAAGCTTTCGCTCATTCTACCACCTCAAGAATTTTTAGAACAAGCTTTCCATGTTTTGTCAATTCAACGGGCTTTGGATTGTTTTTTTCGCCGTAGTCAATTAAGCCGAGCTCTTTCAGAATCCTGGCATTGAGCTTTAATGTTGAAATTGGCTTTTTGGTGTCCTTGCTAATCTCTTCTAAAAGGGCATTTAGGGAACGATGCTTCCCATTTATGCTCCTTAGAATTAGCATCTGATTTTCATTCAAAGCCCTTAAAAAGAGCTTTCTAAAAACAGCTAATTCTTCTTTTTCAATTCTTGGGTTTGGGGTTACAGATATTGGCGGGGCATCACCATCACCAAGCTTTGAAGACTCTTTATTACTATTTAAATTTTTGGTCAGGAAAAGCTAGCCAGATTATCATTGTGTCATTTCGAAGCATATTTAATTGGACTATTTTGGAAGTTATTGCACTAAAATATGGCATTTTGACGATTCACTTACAGGTTGGTTTTGCAAATCTCGACAGAAAGACAAAAATTTTTCGAAAAAACTTATAAGTAAATTAAAAACTCTACGGATAGGGTGATGCACTATCGGTGATTTACAAACTCTCCGCTAAGTCAAGGGTAGTTATTAAATTTGGAGGAAGCTCAGTTAGGAACTCTTTTAGTGAAGCTTTAGGACTTGTCCAAAAGTTCTACGAAGGGAATGAAGTTGTAATTGTTCTATCTGCATTAAAAGGTGTTACAGACTTACTATTGAAGTTAGCAGAAAGTAAAAGCCCAGAGATTCTTGGAGAGTTCGAAGAAATACACTTAAGAGCAATTGAGAAGCTTGGAATTGAGTTGAATATTGAAAATGAGATCAAAGAACTTAGATTTATCCTGGAAAATGAGAAAAGATTCCCGAACAGAAAGGCATATGTAGATCATGTCCTATCATTTGGGGAAAGACTGTCAGTAAAGCTTTTTTCAAAAGCCTTGGAAGATGAGGGAATCAGAAGCGCTCCAGTTGATGCTTTTTATCTAATAGAAACAAATGGGAACTTCGGTAACGCTGAAGTTGACTTAAAGAAAACAAAAGATAAGATTTGGAC
>JALTMZ010000011.1 GCA_027001105.1 Thermococcus sp. | reverse complement strand
TCTGTACACTTGGATTTACAGCAAAAATAAATGGGCAAAATTACGCAGTAACTGCTGGACATTGTGGAAAGTCTGGGATAAGCGGACAATCTGTTTATCAAAACTCTAATTATATTGGATGGGTGTATAAAAACCCACCTGGAACTGTTACATTTGACCCAGACACTGGATTATACTTTAGAGAAAGAAAAAGTGACAGCATGCTAATAAAAGTAGTAGTTCCAATAGATAACATGGTATATCCCCATTGGAGAGTAGCTGGAGCTTCGATCCCTCGGGTAGGCACTTATGTATGCAAAAGAGGCATTACTACAGGCGAAACATGTGGAACAATAACAAGAGTCGGAACTGACTTATGGAGAGGTGGGAATACTCAGAAGGAAGTAGTCATAATTCACGATGCGTTTCAAGCACCCACTATGGACACTCAGGGAGGAGACAGTGGAAGTCCAGTATACTACAAAATAGCATACGATGAAATTGTAATAGTTGGCATAGTAAGTGCAGAAGACGGTTGGTGCAGTGGAATGGAAGGAATTTTTGATGAATTAGGATATATGCAACTCTCATGGGAGTGAAGAATTATGAGAAAATCCCTACTTTACTTTTTTATTTACCTAACTATTATCTTAATCATTTCAATTGTCTTAATATATCATGTGAATCATAAAGTGTCAGAGGAAAATGTTGAGAATACGCATCAAACTAATTACTCTACTCTTAACCCGTTGGATAATATTAGTATTTCGTACAAAAAAGCATATTTCACACTCTTCCTTTACTATCCAGGTGAAGCAAAATACGTAGGCTATGAAATCACAAATAATAGTATACTCTTCAAATTTGAACACCTCTCGGAAAATGTCTCTTTAAGGCTCATTAAAGTAAAGGAGCTCATCGAATTTCAAGACGAACCAGACGTTAGGGTTCTCGTGTTTGTCAATGGAACTCCAGAATCCATTAATGTGGTAAAAGGTCTTGACAACCAACACTACCACCACGCTATTTTTATCATGCCTCCCCTCTTGATCTTGAAACTATAGCGATAATCCTTCCTCCAGAGAACTCAACGGTACAAGGAATAAACTTTGAAAATGGGACTTTATTTATTAATTGTTCAAAGAGTGAAGGGATACATGGAAAAATAATCTCATCAGGAATAATAAAAGAACACCGCAAAGAGATTTTCGAGGATAAAATAGTCTTTATAGTAATAAATAATAACAAAATGATCAAAGTTAAAGGCTGTGCAACATACAGTGGAGAAAAAACACCACCCCTAATAACATTATGCAATAAAAACTGAATAGTTGAATTTCACACTTTTTCATTATCCAACAATCGTTCAAAACCATTAGTTCTTTTAACGAACGCCGATACTCAAGTCGGCAAATCAATAAGAGAAAAGTTATAACTGATTTTTCAGATTAACCTTTGTAAAGTTTATTGGGGTGAAGGAAATGAGTATTGAGGCACTATTCAAGCCAAAGAGCGTTGCCGTCATTGGAGCTTCTGGGAAGCCAGGAAAGATAGGCTATGCAATCATGAAGAACCTCATCGAGTACGGTTACGAAGGGAAAATCTATGCAGTTAACATCAAAGGGGGAGAAATTGAGATAAGCGGGAGAAAGTTCAAGGTCTACAAGAGTATTCTTGATGTTCCCGATGAGGTTGATATGGCTGTTATCGTTGTTCCAGCCAAGTTTGTTCCACAGGTTGTCGAGGAATGTGGAAAGAAAGGAGTCAAAGTATTGCCTATCATAAGCTCAGGATTCGGTGAACTTGGGCCAGAAGGTAAGAAAGTCGAAGAACAGCTTGTAGAGACAGCTCACAAGTATGGAATGAGAATTCTCGGTCCAAACATCTTCGGTGTTGTTTACACGCCAGCAAAGCTCAATGCAACCTTTGGACCAACAGATGTCATGCCCGGCAACTTAGCGTTAATCA
>JALTMZ010000010.1 GCA_027001105.1 Thermococcus sp. | reverse complement strand
TACATATAGCTGTGCGTCATCAGCATTCACACACGGCTTCACAACTTCAGGCAGAATTCCTAAATTCCGAAATAGAAAATAACAGATTCCTATGAAATAGGGTGCCCTCCCTTGTTTTGAGGTGATAAAATAATCACCAAATGGGTGAAAGAAACTAAAGAAGGGCAATAGATATGATACACCAGGGCATATTACCTTTCAAGTTATCCATGACATCAGAGGGGTTGACATCATACGGGGGGTTATCGTTAATTGGGGAGTTTATGATGGCGGTGGGATTAAGATCACTTGTGTCAGAGCATTTACCTTCACCTGGGAGTAATCGTGGGTACAAGCCGTGGGAGTATGTGGAGGCTGTGGTGTATATGTTGCAGGCAGGGGGTCGTTGTCTTGAGGACATGAGGGAGATGAAGAGGGATAGCGGAATTCTTTCAATGCCTGGATTGAAGAGGTTGCCGTCATCGGATGCACTTGGTTTATGGCTTCGCAGGATGGGTGCAGATGGTGTGGGGCTGAGAGGTCTTGGGAATGTTACAAAAGAGATAAATGCACGGATAATGTCACAGGAGGAAGTGGAGGAATATACCCTTGATGTGGATGCTACGGAGATTACTGCGGAGAAGGAGGAAGCCAGCTACACCTACAAGAGGATTAAGGGGTATATGCCAATGTTGGGATACCTGTATGAGAACGGATTGTGTATTTGCGATGAATTCAGGGAGGGCAATGAAGCTCCATCAGCAAGGCAGGTTGAGTTTTACAAAAAATGCAAAGGCAATATGCCTGAGGGTAAAAGGATAAGGTATTATCGTTCTGACAGTGCTGCATATCAGGCAGAACTTATAAACTCGCTTGAAGATGATGGGGTTTACTTTACCATTACCGCGGATATGGACTCTGCGGTGAAGAAGAGCATTCAGGGTATTGATGAGGAAGACTGGTATGAGCCTCAGGAGGGTTGTGGATACGAGGTTGCTGAGACTGTTCACACGATGAACAAGAGCAAAAATCCTTCAGGTTAATTGTGAAGAGGCAGAGGAATCCTCAGCTTAGTCTTTTTGAGGCACACTCTCACTACAAATACTATGCGATTGCCAGCAATTTTCCAGAAGATAAAGCGCCTCATGAAGTCCTTGAATTTCACAACAAGAGGGGGCTGATGGAAAACTTTATAAAAGAGTTGAAACTTGGCTTTGGTATGGAGAGGATGCCTTCGGGGAAGTCTTATGCCAATGCAGTGTTTTTGAGACTGGGGGTGCTTGCGTATAACCTGTTCATAGGCTTTAAGAGAATCCTTTTCCCTGAATGATGGTGGTCTTATACAGTAAATACTTTCAGGTGGAAGGTCTTTAATATTGCAGGGAAAATAATTACCCATGCGAGAGAATTAATACTTAAACTTAAAGCAAGTTTTGAAGATTTATAGTTGTTCCTGAAGGTGAGAAAGAAGTTGCTAACTCTCAAACCAATTATGGCTCCCGGGTAAATTAAACAACTTTTCCCCTTTACATTTGTTCTTCAATTTAATTTTAAAAGGAAAGGTGCCTCTGTTTGAGCATGAGCCTTGTGAACTAATCCACACAATTATCAATGTCGGCTCAAAATTCAAAGATTTTAGCCCTTCTGATAGTGTGAGAGGGGTATTTCCACTCTTTTAAAAACAAAAATTCCAGAACTCACCGCCCCCGCAGCCTTCTATTTCGGATTTTGGGAGAATTTTTACATCTTGCAGCTCTCCACACACGGCAGTAAAATGAACTTCATGAAGGAAACCATACCTTTTGGAAGGGATAGTATAGAGGTTACTCTACCTGACAGCACGGTGGTGATCAAGCCGGGAGGAGTAGAAAATCCCATTCCTCCAGAAGGAGAGCTCCACGAGCTGGTTGAAAGAGCAATAAAAAATCCGTTAGACAGACAACCCATCCGAAACCAGGTGAATTCCGGCTCCAGAGTCACAG
>JALTMZ010000009.1 GCA_027001105.1 Thermococcus sp. | reverse complement strand
GTTTTTTTACTCCTTGATAAATTTTATATACCTGCATTAACTAAACACCAATCCGGAGCATGGGAGTCTTTTGTTCTTAATATGCCGCATCTATATAACTTTATCAGGTGATAGAATGAGAGTGATATTCCTTGACCTTGATAAAACTTTAATTGGAGATGATTACTCTCCAGAACCAGCAAAACAAATAATTGACGAGCTAAAAAGAAGAGGGTTTAGAATAATCTTTAATTCATCAAAAACAAGGGCAGAGCAGGAGTATTACAGAAAAACTTTGAATGTTGAGGATCCATTCATAGTGGAGACGGGAAGTGCAATATACATCCCAAAGGACGTATTCCCATTCAAATTTAATTTCACAAGGGAAACTGAAAGATATTTTATCATAGAGCTTGGTGAAAGCTATAGGAAAATTCAAAATGTTCTTAGCGAAATTGGCTGGGTATTTGGGCTTAAATACTATGGAAATTCGACAATTGAGGAGATAATGAAATTTACGGGTTTGCCAAAGCATCTTGCTGAGCTTGCAGCAAGGAGAGAATACTCAGAAACGATCTTTCGGTGGAGGAATGAAAAATTTGTGGATATAATTAAATCGAAAGGGCTTACAGTGTCAAAGGGAAGCAGATTTTATAATGTTCATGGAAATACAAACAAAGGAAAAGCTGCTCATGTGCTCTTACTCCTATATTCTAAACTATTTGGAGATATAGAAAGCTATGCTGTTGGAGACAGCTTTAATGACTTCCCCCTATTTGAAGTTGTTGACAAGGCGTTTATAGTTGGGAACCTAAAACATCCAGAGGCTGTGAATATCAGTTCAATAAAAGAATTGCTGGAGGTGATAGAATGAAGACTTTAATTTTGGCTGGAGGAAAAGGAACTCGTCTGTGGCCGCTGAGTAGAGAGTTAATGCCAAAGCAGTTCATAAGGATATTTGACGACACCTCACTTTTCCAAAAAACTGTAGAAAGAGCGTTGCTCTTCTCAAAACCGAAGGAGATTTTTATAGTAACCAACAAGGAATACCACTTCAGGGTTTTTGATGAACTCAGAGACATGGGGATTGATATCCCAGAGGAAAACGTTCTCCTCGAGCCGGTTGGAAAAAACACCCTTCCAGCTATTTACTGGGGGATAAGAACAATTAATGAGAATTTTGGTAAGTCCAAAGTCGCTGTTCTACCATCGGATCATTTAGTTGATGTCAATGAAAAATATATCGATGCATTTAAAAAAGCAGAAAAGCTTGCTGAGGCTTATTTCGTAACATTTGGAGTCAAGCCCACAAAGCCCCATACCGGTTACGGATATATAAGACCCGGAGAGAAACTGGAGGTTGGTTATAAAGTCGCTGAATTTAAAGAAAAACCAGACTTAGAGACAGCGAAAAAATATGTTGAGGAAGGCTACTACTGGAACAGCGGGATGTTCATGTTTGATACAGAGCTTTTCATTGAAGAGGTCAAAAAGCTAACTCCAGATGTTTACAAGGCATTTGAAGAGGCTAAGAGCATTGAAGAAGCCTATGAAATGGTTCCAGATATATCCGTCGATTATGGGATTATGGAAAAGACTGACAAAGCTGCAGTTGTGCCCTTGAACGTTTACTGGAATGACCTTGGAAGCTTTGATTCCATCTACGAAGCATTCAAAAAAGATCAAAACGGTAACGCAGTTAGGATAAGAGGATTAAAAGCCGAATACATAGGAATTGACTCAAACAACAACTTGATTATAACAGAACGTTTAACGGCGACGGTTGGTGTGAGGGATCTTATAATAATTGATACGGGAGATGCTCTACTTGTTGCATCAAGAGGGGAGGGTCAGAAAGTTAAGCTGGTTTATGAGAAGCTCAAAGAAAAAAATGATGAAAGAGCTATTGTCCACAGAACGGCTTACAGGCCCTGGGGTTCTTATACCATCCTCGAAGAGGGAGACCGCTATAAAATCAAGAGATTAACAGTATTGCCTGGAAAAAGACTTTCACTTCAAATGCACTATCACAGGTCGGAGCACTGGGTCGTTGTTAGAGGGACGGCAAAGGTCGTTGTTGAGGACAAAGAAATGCTCTTAAGACCCGGGGAGAGTGTGTTCATACCAGCTGGAGTTAAACATAGATTAGAAAACCCGGGAAAAGTTGTTTTGGAAGTTATAGAAACTCAAATAGGAGAATATCTTGGAGAAGATGATATAGTGAGGTTTCAAGATGACTTCGGAAGAAGTTAAATGTCAAAAACAAGAAGGTGATGAAAATGGGAAAGCTGTTTGGAACATTTGGAGTAAGGGGAATTGCGAATGAAAAGATAACCCCAGAATTTGCCCTTAAGATAGGGATGGCATTTGGAACTCTGCTGAAAAGAGAGCAGCCGAACAAAGAACTTTGGGTTGTCGTGGGAAGGGACACAAGAGTAAGTGGTGAAATGCTGAAAAATGCATTAATTTCTGGACTTCTAAGTGTCGGAGTGAACGTTATTGATGTGGACATTGCCCCAACCCCTGCAATTCAGTTTGCATGCAGGTACTTTGGAGTTGACGGCGGGGCAGTGATTACTGCATCCCACAACCCTCCAGAATACAACGGAATTAAGCTTTTGGAACCAAATGGATTGGGGTTAAAGAAGGAGAGGGAGGCTGTTGTGGAGGAGTTATTCTTCAAAGAAGAGTTCGATATGGCAAAGTGGTACGAAATTGGCCGTTTAGAAAAGAGAGACATAATAAGACCTTACATCGATGCAATAAAGTCTAAGGTCGATGTTGAAGCAATAAAGAAGAGAAAGCCCTTTGTGGTGGTCGACACTTCAAACGGTGCGGGCTCGTTAGTTCTACCCTACCTACTTAGGGAGCTTGGCTGTAAGGTTGTCAGTGTGAATGCTCATCCAGATGGGCACTTCCCGGCAAGAAATCCAGAGCCAAATGAAGAGAATCTGCAGGGATTCATGAAGATCGTCAAAGCATTGGGGGCAGATTTTGGTGTTGCTCAGGATGGAGATGCAGACCGTTCAGTGTTCATTGATGAGAATGGAAACTTCATTCAGGGAGACAAAACGTTTGCCCTCGTTGTTAAGGCAATGCTTCAAGAACATGGTGGAGGCTTGGTTGTTACAACAATAGCAACCTCGCACATAATCGATGAGCTCGCAAAGCAGTATGGGGGAAAAGTACTCAAGACGAAGGTTGGAGATTTGATAGTCTCGAGAGCTTTACTTGAGCACAACGGTTTGGTCGGCGGAGAGGAGAACGGTGGCGTTATCTTCCCAGATCATGTCTTGGGCAGAGATGGAGCAATGACTGTGGCAAAGATAGTCGAGATATTTGCAAAGAGCGGAAAGAAGTTCAGCGAGCTTATTAACGAGCTTCCCAAGTTCTATCAAGTGAAGACAAAGAGACACATTGAGGGTGATAGGCATGCAATAGTTGAAAAAGTCGCCAAAATTGCGGAGCAGAAAGGCTTTAAGATCGACACAACAGATGGAACGAAAATTCTCTTTGACGACGGCTGGGTTTTAGTTAGAGCAAGCGGAACAGAGCCAATAATAAGGATTTTTGCAGAGGCGAGGAGTGAAGAAAAGGCTAAAGAATATCTTAATTTGGGACTGAGTCTTTTGGATGAGGTTTTGAAGGACTGATTTTTCATCCTCCTACATTTTATTCTACCAAAAACTTTTAGGCATACAATCGAATCTTTTTTCATATATTGTGGAGGGAGAATTAAATGAACGTGACTACTCTGTTTATAAACGCCTTAGCTGGTGTGTGTCTGGTTTTTGCTTTAATAAAAGATAGAACAAAAACAAAACAAGCACTAAAGATGGCAGTGATTTCATTCTTTAGAATATTTCCCACCCTTCTTGCCATAATAATCATTATAGGCTTGCTTTCTGCTTTTGTGCCAGAAAGTCAAATTTCCAAGATCGTCGGGAAAAATGCGGGGTTTAGAGGAGTGCTTACTGTTGCATTTTTGGGAGCAATACTGCATATCCCTTCGTTGATATCTTTTCCCTTGGCAGCATCTCTCCTTGAAAAAGGAGCCTCGATTACCTCAGTTGCTGTCTTTATAACCACGCTGACAATGATTGGAATGGTCACTTTGCCTCTTGAAATAAGAATATTGGGGAAAAAGCTGGCGTTGCTTAGAAATGGATTGAGCTTTATCATTGCAATTATTATTGGACTCATTATGGGGGCGATATTATGAAAAAGATGTCGAAAAAACAACAGAAAAAGGGACTCGTAAAAGATATGCTCTTTTTAGGGATTACATTAGCGATTGCAGTGGTTTTGCTATTAATGTTTCCCGAAAAGAGAGAACCCGTAATTTCATCTTCAAGAGGGTTCTTTATGGAGATGATTCTGATACTGCCCGCCGTGATGATATTGATGGGGCTTTTTGCGGTGTTTGTTCCAAATGATGTCATCGTGAAGTATTTAGGAAGAAGTTCTGGAATAAAAGGCATATTCCTTGCTATACTCATGGGGGCATTTCCTACAGGTCCTCTTTACGTGGCTTTTCCCATAGCTGCGACTTTGCTTAAAAAAGGCGCCCGTATCTCCAACATTATTGCCTTTCTTTCAGCATGGGCATGCATCAAGATTCCCCAAGAGCTGGTGGAGCTCCAATTTCTTGGACTGAAGTTCATGATAACGAGACTCCTTTTAACTGTAGTTTTTGTAGTTATCATGGGAATAGCGATAGAACAAATAGTTTTGTGGAGCGAAAAGAAAAACAACAAACATGAACAAACTTTATGAAGATGCTGCAAGGAAAGTTTGCTTGTGGGGGAGATTCTTCTCCCCCTTTCATATATCAACCGAAGAAAGCTCCCATCATGTCCATCTGCTCTTCGCTGAAGCTTTTAACCTTGAACTCTGGCATTTCTGGGATTAATCTCTCATAATCGGCTGGGCTTATCTTCTCAGCTTTACCCCCTTTGACTTTGAAGTACAAGCCGAGACCTTCGCTTTTGTAGGCAACTAAGAACTCTTCGCTTTCAATGTCGCTCATCTTAACGAAGATTGCGTTTCCCCCTGTATATGGTTTTTTACACTTGAATGGGAAGCTTGCCGAATTTAACATAGCATCTCCAAGTGCCATGTTCGCCTTTTTACCGTTGATCTCTGTCCAGAACTTGATCCCTTCAAAGTCTCCTTCAACAACAAGGAGGAAATTTTCTCCATCAAGCTCTATTACTGGCGCTCCTTTCTTCTCTAAAATTTCAAAGAGCTGAGCTATTGTTTCCGCATTTCTCAAGCTTGCAACGAATCCTTCAACTTTCATTTTGATGCCTCCTATTTGTTCACTCCAAGCTTTTGGCTTAAAAATCTTCTGTGTTAAGAAATGCCTCAAGACTCACGTACTCCTTTGGGATTCTCACCCTGATAGTCTTTGCTGGATCAACTATCTGGCTTATCTGGACATCCATCACCAGGCTTGCCAACATATATGCCTCATCCCATTCAAGCTTGTTGGCTTTGGCAAGTGCTTCGACTCCCAATTTAACTCCTTCCTGAATAGCATCATTTATATCTTCCTTGGATACAATGAGGTAATAAGCGTCGGCTGTTTCAAGGAGGGGCCATTCAAGCTTTCCGTCCAGCACATCAACTTCAACTTTTACACTTCCAGAGACTTCACAGGCAGAGACACACACTTCACCATCAGCCATGACAGCATGCAGGTCGCCTATTGCCAAAAGACCTCCCTTTCTGAAAATCGGCAGGTACAATGTTGTACCTTTTGCTATCAGGTTAGTGTCCATATTACCTCCATGTTTCCCAGGTGTTCCTGTTGGGACTTCTTCGTCATATGCCACGCCAATGACCCCTATCATGGGCTTTGCCGGTATCTTAATGTTTCCAAAGTGAACGATGTCATGCTTTATTCTGCATATCCTTGTTTTTGGTGCTTTAACGATATTTCCAAGCACCCCTGCATTTGGGGCGGTGACTATTACACCTTTCTCTTCCACCTTGATATCAAGAATCTTAACTGCCAGAACTTTGTTCCGTTCAGCACCCTCAACATAGAGAGGTCCTGTAGCTGGATTCACGCGGGAGAAGTCGATCTGGGCTATCGTGTCTTTTTCAGACTGTATCTGACCTCCCAAAGCGTCTATCGTTTCGAAAATAACAACATCACCGGGCTTTGCTTTGGCTGCTGGCTTCATATTTGGACCAAAAGAATACACATGCTTATCTCTTGGCACCAGAATCATGACAATCCCCAAGTTTTATTTTATGGCTGTGGTATTTAACCCTTATTTCTAAGTCTGAGCATCTCTATAGCATCTTCGAGATTCTTTGGCATCCCTAAGCCTAAGCTGAGAAACAGCTCAATGAGAGGTGGAACCTCTAAGTTGTGAGCTTTTAAGAGTTCAACATTTCCTAAAATCTCCTCTGGAGCGCCGACCTTAATTATTTCCCCCTTGTCAATTAGTGCAATTCTATCGCAGAGCGTTAGATACTCAGCTTCATGAGAGGCTAAGATTATTGTCTTCTCCCCTCTAAATTGCTCAATTAATGTCCTGACTTGTTCTTTTCCCCTGAAGTCGAGGTTCGCAAAAGGCTCATCAAAGACCAAAATTTCAGGATCCATCGCCAAAACAGTAGCTATGGCAATTCTCTTCTTCTCCCCAAAGCTCAGATGCTTTATCTCTCTATCAGCGTAGCTTTCCATCCCAACAACTTTCAACGCTTCATAAACTTTCTCTTCGAGTTCCTTACCTCTCAATCCCAAGTTATATGGTCCGAAGGCGACGTCTTCAAAAACTGTCGGCGAGAAAAGTTGGTCGTTTGGGTCCTGAAAAACTATTCCCACTTTTCTCCTAACTTCCCGTGGATTTTCAACTGGATTTATTCCATCAACCAGAATTTCCCCCTTTTTGGGCTTTAATATGCCATTCAAATGCAGAATGAGGGTTGATTTTCCGGCTCCGTTGGGGCCTAATAATCCGAAGATCTCTCCTTTTTTGATTTCTAAATTTATGCCTCTGAGTATCTCCCTTTCACCATAAGAAAAATGCAGATTTCTTATTTCTATCATATCAAGACACCTGCCAGCGCAATTACGCTGAGGATTAATGGCACGAGGCTTTTATTTCTTTCGAATTTTGGAAATTCACCAAAGCATCTTGAAAGCATTGCTTTGTAAATCTTGTCATTTCTGATGTAAGCCCTCACGAATATCTCACTTATGAGCATTCCCAGCTTTCTGTAGTATTCCCTTTTCCCTATTCCGAAAGCTCTTGAATCTAAGGCTCGTTTCATTCTCAGTGCTTCCTCTTTGAACAGGTCAAGGTAGCGGTAAGTGAATGCGAGCGTTAAAATCAGTATCCTTGGGAATCTGAGCTCTTCCATTTCAGCCAAAAGCCTTGAGAAACCTAAGGAGTTAGATGTCACAACAACAGCTGAGGAAGACAAGAAAGCCTTTCCTAAAAGCAAGAAGAAGGAGTGTATTCCCTCTTTTGTTATGGCTCCAATTGGCGTGCTTACTAAAGGTTCGCCGGGATTAAAAAGTGCGAGAATGAACAATAAGCCTTCAAACCCAAGTAAAAATCCCAAGTGTTTAAAAATGCTCTTTTTTGGTCTTAAAAATATAATCACTCCAATAAGAACTACCCCAAAATATGCGAGCTCACTCAAACTTTTTCTTGTAACAACTGCAAGAGCATAAATTAAAAGAAAAGGCAGATACAAGTTTAAGCCTCCTTTATCAATTTAGCAAGCCCATAGCTAACTCCAAACACTAAAATTATTCCAATCAGCCCCATAGCTATACTCTGTCCCCATGTTTCTCCGTAGTCGAGTGGTGCTTTATAAACTGGATGTTCCTCGAGTCCAACTTTTTCCATAGTTGCCTCTAATCCGTCGGGGTTATCTGAGGCGAACGGCAAAGCTATTGCAAGTAAGAGGATAATAATGATTAATCCTTTGACTATTGCTTTCATGCGGGGACACCTCCTACTTCAGGAAGCTTAGCTCTAACTGCTTGAATAATTATTATGGTCAATATGGCTTCTCCCACCCCAATTATTGCGTGATAGCCTGCCATGAGCGTTAAAACTTTTCCAAAGGGTAGACTTTTGCTTATTCCAATTTCGATTGCTGCCAGAACTGCTGCAAGGAACACTGAAAGCCACGAGGCTATCCCAATTGCT
>JALTMZ010000008.1:23337-27893 GCA_027001105.1 Thermococcus sp. | reverse complement strand
ATCAGACATGCCTCAAAAATGATTATAAGTATTTCCACCAAATTGTGAATAGGTATGAACAAAAAGTTTCATAGGGATTAAAATGGAAGATGTACTGAAAGCTTTCACAAGCACACTTGAAAGATTCAAACTTACTCGCTCGGAAATTAGGATATATTCTCTCCTCCTAAGAGAGCAATTGACACCAAGACAAATAGCAAAAAAGCTCAATTTGTCTGAAAGAATCGTCAGAGAAAAGCTTCAGCATCTCCTTGAGCTCGGGATGGTGGAAAGAGAGCTTATAAACAGGGGGTGGATTGGATACCTATACAAGGCAAAGGCTCCGAATGAGGCTCTTGATTCTCTCCTTTCTAAAATGGAAGAGCTGATAAAAAGTCTTAAAAAAGAAGCTAATAGGATGATCTAAAGCTTGAGCTTTCCTTCAAGAAGTTCTCTAACATATTTTGGCATTTGGAACAAGGTTTCATGCCTTTCTGGGTCATAATAAACAAGCTCAAGCTCTTTCGCCCTATTCACATCTATTTTTTCAAAGTCAATGCTGCCTTTAATCCCAACCAAGAAGCTCCACGGGGATGCATAACCTATAACTGGAAAGCTGAAATAATAAACCCTATCAAACACGCTTTTCATGGCACTGTAGGCATCCAAGAGCTCATTTGTAAAGAGATAAACGCTGCCTGATTGGGTTATTAGTATTCCTTCAGAATTCAGCACCTCATACGCATGTCTGTAGAACTCTTCGCTGAAGAGCTGTTTTGCTGGCCCAACTGGATCAGTTGAATCAATTATTATCACATCAAACTTTTCTTTTGCCCTTTTGATGTACTCAACTCCATCACCAATGACAACCTCTGCCCTTGGGTCATCAAATGCTCCCCTATCAATGCCGAGATAAATCTTTGAAATCTCAACAACCATTTCGTCGATTTCAACCATAATGGCTTTTTCAACAGTTTTGTGCTTTAAGACCTCTCTCAAGGTTCCCCCATCGCCACCTCCAATGATAAGAACTTTCCTTGGGTTGGGATGAGCGAGCATTACAGGATGAACGAGCGGCTCATGATAGCTCTCTTCTCCCTGCTCCACAAGCTGAACTGTTCCTTCCAAAACCAAAAGCTTCCCAAATCCTTCAGTTTCATAAATCTCAATTCTTTGATATGAGCTCTGGCTCTCAAACAGTTTCTCCTTGATTTTGAATGCAACTCCGTAACCTCTTGGGTACCATTCTATGAAATGCATCTGGACTCACCTGATAACATATCCTCGGGGTTTAGTTTTAAAGTTAATGACAACAATAAGGTTAAGATTATAAATCTCCCCTTCTTGTAAAGATATAAGTGAGCAACAATGACAGAAATGAGCTTTCGAAAGCAGTTATTCAAGGCAATAAAGGAACTCAAAAATGAGCTTGAAGAGCTTGGGAGATACGGAACACCATATTTGGTAGGGGAGATAAAAAAGGTTAACGGTAAATGGGAAGTTCATTTAGCAGTTTCTGTGATTGAAGAGAAAATAGAAGAATTCTCAATAGAAGAAAACGAGACTCTTATGTTTATTTGTCCGGTAAGGGACACTCGGCCATATAAGGTGTACATGGATGTTATATCCCTTATATCTAACAAGAGGCTACAACAAGAAATCAAACCCGGAAGTGTAATAAAGGGAAACCCACGGAGAGCTTTAAAAAGAATGGGATTCGAAATTCTGTGGATGCATTCTCAGAACACATCTGAAGGGACATATATCACAGTATGGGCATCTAAAAGGGGAAACAGATACACAATAACCATGAAGGTTGTAGGAGAAGAAACCAAGATAATAGAGGTAAAAAAGATTTAATCCTCAAAAAGCAAACCTCTATCAAGTTTAACAATTGTCGGTCTTTTGCATTTGAGTGCCCTAATTATATATTCACTTGCCTTTAATGGCATCGTGTGATCTCCACAGGTATAAACATCAACTGCCGCGTAACCGTGCTCTGGCCATGTATGAATTGCAATGTGGCTTTCAGAAACCACAACGACGCCAGAAACGCCCTGGGGAGAAAACTTATGAAAGCGCTTATCTATAATTGTGGCATTAGCTATCTCAGCCGCCTTAGTTAAGATTTCTTCTATCCTCTCTATATCGTCCAAGATTTGTGGATCGCATTCGTATAAATCCAAGACAACATGCATTCCAATTGGGTTGTCCACAGTGACTTGGGTCATCACACTCACCCCCCTCCATTCCCGCTTCACCTCCCCATACTTGGATCAGTAAGGGAACATAACCACAGCGGCAACAGCGGCGGCAGGCCTATTCTTCACCGTTATTTCTGCTGCTGCTACTTTGAATTCCTTAAGTTTCCACCCCCTGATTCTAAAGCCCTCTTCCACCATTCTCTTGACCATCTCTGTTGCTTCCTCTTTTGTGCAGTATCCGCTGTACTCATATATGAGCCCTCCCTGGTTCCCCTCACTTATTCCAACACCCAACGCTGCACTTATTGTCGTACCAGGTTCGTCACTCTCGATGTGAGCATAGACCGTGGGAAGGAGCATTCCAATTGGAATCTCTGGAACTTTTTCAATCCACTCTATATGCGATGGAATAACACTGCTGAGCTTTACAAGATTAACATTTCCAATCCCCATCTTAAGCAGGGCATTATCAAAGGCATTCAGCTTGGTTCCACCTTCAGCACTCGCAGCAAGCATAATCGCTTTTTTTGGAGTTGTCCAGCTCATCTCTCTTTACCCCCAATTTTGACTATTATTAACAACTCAATTCCAATTTTAATAAAAATTACTGGAAAATTTTAAGTTCAATTAAACCATACTTGATGGTTTGCTTATAAGCATTTCGCTTTCAGGCAGAATTTGAAATAACACATTAATAACCGATCACTCCAAAAATGGTCTAAAATAAGCAGTTAAAAACAAAAACAAACCTTCAAAAATCAGTTTTCATCCTCACGTTTCTTTATTGTTTATATGGGAGATAATCCTACCAATTGTCGCTGAGACAAAAATACCCATTATGCTGGCAAGGGACGCAAGTGCATACATGTGCTGGCTTAAAACTCCATAGGTATATCCAATTTCTCCAACTAAAAGTCCCAAAACACCAAAGCTGGCAATTCCTGCCCCTCTTGCTAAGGATGTTTTGAGGTCATGCTCCCAGACGAGAACTGTCGTAAGGAGGACCCTAACCAAGTAAATCACCACAAAGAAGTATACGACCTCAAGAGAGAACTCTGTTTCAAAGTTTATTCCTCTCCAAGCGAAGAAAATCGGTGCGAATATTCCGTATGTAACCCCTGATATTATGGTGTAAAGCCTTTCGTACTGTTTTGTCCCCACAAGATCACTATGGAGAATTAAACCTACCAGAAATGCCCCAATGCTAAAGTGAAGACCTATCTGTTCGCTGATTAATGCAAGAGATGTTGCGAGAATCATGACTATTCCAAAAACAGCCTCATCGCTTTTCAATCTTCTCAACGCTCGTATTATCCAGACTTTATGCTGAATCCCAATAAAATAGTTTAGTCCAAGCACGGTTCCCAAAAACACTATGTCCTTAACAAACTCAAAAAACAGTTCTATATAGCTTAAATGGTGGAGCTCAAAATTTATCAAGAGGTATAGAATAACAAGACTTCCAACTTCACTTATAACGGCATATGAGAGTGCAACATGGAGAAAATCGTGACCAAAGAATCTCGTAAATCTTATTACAATTGGGGCAGATGCAACTGCAAGTATCGATGCCACTATAAGATTGTCCGTAGAGAAACGGTAGTTTGTGAATGGCAGGGTTAAAAATAACATGACCACATACGTCACAACATACATCGGCAGACTCTTCTTCCCTCCAAGGTGAATCTCCTCAGGAGTTAGCTCAAGGCCGGCATAGATCATAAGGAAAAATATGCCCAGCTCTGCAAGGAGAACCATTTCCTCCCTTGGAAGATTCTTTAAAAGCACTCCAAGTAACAATCCTGCACTTATTTCACCGAGAAATCCTGGATATCCTAATCTCTCAAAAATTTCAGCCAGAATCCTTGCTACTGCGATGATTATAAAAACATACCCTATAACAGCCACGTGAATCCCCATTTAGTTATAAAAGGTATTATTTAAAAATTTTCGGAAAATTTCAGAGAGGTAGAATTAATTTTTAGATTAATGCCAAACTTTCGAACATTAATTCGCAAAGTTTATTATTGTTGTATCCTAACATGCTCTGATGAACCATGAGACACTATGAGATTGTTAGAATAAAAGAAAACGGGAAGGTCGAGATACCATTAGAATTCGCATATGAGATTGGGCTATTGAAGGATGCTTATTTCTTAGTTGAAATTGACACCGATTTAAAAGAACTGCATCTGGAGAGGGTTGCTCTTCCGGGTAAGAAGCTCGTTGAAATTGAGCTTGTAGTTGAGGACAAGCCGGGAGTTCTTGCGAAGATAAGCGGAGTTCTCGGGCGAAATCGGGTGAATATTCTCTTCAGTGAAGCAGAAGAACTTGAGGGAATAGGACTTGCTGCAATTGTAACCGTTGTAGATG
>JALTMZ010000008.1:0-23327 GCA_027001105.1 Thermococcus sp. | reverse complement strand
ACATTGAGGAAGTGAAAGAGATAACATTAAAAATTCTGGAGTAGCAGGAATAAGGTAAATAACAAGAAAACAGTCATAAAGATGTTTATCTCTTCACCAACAGTTTTTGAAAATCTGTATCTGATGTCTTTTTCAATGATTCCACTTCTCCTAAGGAGCACAAAACCAATAACTGCGGAAACGATCAAAACAAAATCCATATAATCAATCCTCTGACCGTAATACACTCCCAAGGCTAACACCAACAAAGAGAGCAAAAATGGAGGCATCCTTTGGAGTGAATAAGCGTTGAAGTTCTCACGAGACTTCAGAAGGTAGTAGTTGAGCCTTGTGAACGCAACAAGTGTCCCAATGCCTGCGATATAAAGAATGTACTCTAAGGGCTTTTTCATTCCCTCAAATAAGAGGCTTTTTCCATAAGCTCCCACAAAAGGCGAAACACCTCCTATCGCTAAGCTGAGTATAAGAATGCTAAGCATTAAGATTGCGTCTCCTCTATAAGACAGATTTCTTATTTCTTTTGACCTCTGTGCTCTTATCAGCGCCCCGACACTGAGAAACAGTGCTCCTTTAATGAGAGCGTGGGCAAAGGCATAGTACACACTCCCGAGGATATTTGAAGTCGATACTCCCAATACTACATACCCCATCTGGGAAACCGTGGAGTATGCCAGAAACTTCTTGATATTTCTCTCAACAATCATCAGCACAATACCGAAGAATATAGATGCAAATGCCACAACCATAAGAACAGTCAGAAACCTTTTAGTTAGAGGAAGGGAAAGATACAGCAACAGCATGCCGTAAACTGGAACTTTAACCACAATTCCAGAAAGCAGAGCAGAAACAGGATCCGGAGCTTTTGAATGAGCATCTGGAAGCCAAGAATGTAGGGGAAAAACACCGGCCTTTAACAGCAGTGCGGAGAACGCTATACCTGCTGCAACATCTATCTCTCGAGAAGGCAGTATACTGCCACGGATAAGCTCAGCGTTCAAGTAACCTGTCTTTAGATATATCATTCCAACCGCAAAAACAAAAAGATAAGAGGCAGTAAGGGAGAGAATCAGATACTTATATGCTGCTCTTTTAGCACCTTTTTCTTCTGAAATAGCAATTAAGGCAAACGCTGAAACAGATGCAATTTCCATGTAAATGTAATAATTGAAGAGATCCCTTGAGATAAAAGCCCCTAAAAGTCCCGTGTGCATCAGAAGTAAGAGGGAGTATATTTTGCCGTTTTTTCTGTGTTTCGAAAAGTATTCAATAGAGTAAATAGAGACTGCAAAAAACAATATCAGCTCAGCAAGCATAAAATAGACGTTAATATAATCAAGGGAAACTTGAATCCCAGCTGTTTTTGCATATCCCCCCACAATTTCATCCAGAGGTACTTTTTCTCTTATCCCAAAGAAAACAATCCACGGTGAGATGGCACCTGTTAAGAATAAGAAGCGAGTAATCTTAGCTCTAACACCAAGAACATCGAAAAGAGAAACCAAAAATGCAAAAAGCAGAGGGCAGGCTACTAAGAGTGGAATCACCTCTCATCCCTCCTCATTCTTAAGATAATAGCCAGCGCGAGGGATGTTATTGCAACGTCAACAACAAGAGTTGTGAGCATCAGAGTAGCAGGCAGGGGGTCAACAACTGTCTGCTGAGGCATTATTGGGACTTCTCCTCCTTCAACGTATCCCATTCCTACAAAAAACAAGACCAGACCAGTTGAAATTACATTAATTGCCAGAACTTGTTTGATTAAATCTTTCTTTGTCATCAGCCCGTAGAGTCCAATCAGCATGATTATTATGCCCGCAATTTCAGCGTTAATCACTTTCGACCCACCTCAGCAGGATATAAAACACAAATGTAAACGCCGCACCAACTTTCAGACCAATTGATACGTTAAACAACGGTATAATTCCACCGCTTATCACGGATCCAAATTTCCCTTTAGTTAAGAAATTATAGAAAAAGCTCCCGAACATGAACCCAATCAACCCAAGAGACACCAGAAACACTGCTGAGATGTTCTCAATCATGCCAACTTCCTTAAATTTAAAGCGTTTTCTAACTTTTTTATATCCATGCGATGTTATAAGGAGAATTACGCTAACTGCAAGAACTACTCCAGCTTGGAATCCTCCCCCCGGACTTAAATGTCCGTATACCATTAGATACACAGCATATGTCACAAGAAAGGGGCTGATGAGCTTTGTTGTTGTCCTCACAACAGTGCTCATTTTCACTTTTTCTTCCCCCCTAAGAGAAGATAGAAACCGATAACTGCCGTAAAAAGGAGGGTTGCCTCACCAAGAGTGTCGTATGCACGCCAGTCGGCTAAAATGGCAGTTACAAGATTTGGAATGTTCACCTCTTGCCAGTGTGAAATGTAATATTCATAACTTCCCCCTTCAACCTTAGAATAATCCAGCTGCAAAAAGGTAAATGCCAATGAAAGAACGATTAAGATAGCAGCAATCTTTCTCACTTCTTTGTTCCCCCCGACTTTTCTACCTCTTCTATCGTGAACAGAAAAATCCCGATAATCACAGCCCCCACAACTATAGCGGATAAGGCAACGTCCGGTGCTTTAAGCTGGAAGAGCACCAGCACAAATATGAGGCTTAGCAAAGCATATTTAACCACTGCAACCACCAAATCTCCTTCCTCAATAACCGCAAGTGCTGTGATAACCATAAGGACAAGCAAGAGCTCATGGATTATCCCAAGCATACATATCCACCACCACTTTTGGTTTTATTCCATATTTGTATGCTCCTTTTGCTATTGCGTGCGAGACCATGGGATTTATCAATGCTATCAGAAATGCCAAGAGAAGGAGCTTAAGTTTGATAAAAACAGATGGATCAGTGTAGAGCGCTAAAGCTAAGAGAATTGTCATTGCGCCACCAGTATCACATTTTGTAGCCGCATGCAATCTCGTATAAACATCAGGAAAGCGGAGTATTCCTAAAGCACCAAACACCATCACAACCTCTCCAAATGCCAAAAGCATATACTCAATCACTTCTGCCCCTCCTTTCGAGATACTTTGCCAAAATTAATCCACCAACTGCATTAACCATTAAAAGAACAACTGCCAAGTCTATCAGAAAGTACTGCTTGTTTATAACAGAGAGAATTGCTATTATAACAACGACTTTTGTAGTTATTGTGTTGAGCCCAACTACCCTGTCAGGCAACGTTGGGCCAAATAACACCCGGTACATAAGCATGACGCTTGTAAATATCAGCACCATAATCCCCCATCCAAAAGGATTCACCAGAATATTTTCTTCAACCATTCCTCAATGTCCCCCTTAATTTTTTCCCCCGCCTTTTCCCTGTTAAGGGTTTCAACGTCAATCCAGTGCACATACAGATAAGTTTCTCCAAGCCTCTTTGAGACATCAAGTGTTAATGTACCGGGAGTTAAAGTTATTGAGTTTGCAAGTATCGTGACACCTGTATCTGAATGCAGGTCTGTTTTTATCTTTATTATTCCGGGGTTTATGTCCATGAGGATGACATTCTTAGCAACTTTTATGTTGCTTTCAATCAAACGAAACGCCATTATTATGAGGTACTGGGGAGCGTACAGCAGCAGAAAATACACAATTTTCTCAATTAGGTGCCCTCTATGCCTAACATCCTCCATAAGCATATCCCTCATAAATGATGCAATAATGAGTGTTGCAATCGCACCTATGATTAGATTGTCCAAAGAGGTATTTGCAGTGATTACAATCCAGAAAGAAAACAGAAGTATCCATGTTAAAACTATTCGCTCCCACACGGGGAGCTTCTGGGCATCATAACTTTCATAGAGTACCCTCCTTTGAACTTCTTCTAATCGTTCTTTGAGATAGAAGGGAATCCTGCTCATGGTTTAATATTTAGTTTTTGGAAGTTATAACCCTTTTTGAAACTTTCACTGTGAGTAGATCAACATGACGTTATGAGCTCAGTATTCTTATTCAGTTGCTCTTTTAATTTTAATCTTTTGGTTAAAAACTCCTCTTTAGTTTTCAACTTTAGGTTTTGGAAAGATATAAATTATCCTCTTCCAAATTTGAGATAGGTGAGAAGATGAAAGCATATCACATTCACGTCGAGGGCATAGTTCAAGGGGTTGGGTTTCGGCCTTTCGTTTACCGAATAGCCCATGAGCACAACTTAAGAGGTTACGTCAAAAACCTTGGAGATGCAGGGGTTGAAATTGTAGTCGAAGGGGAAGAACATGATATTGAAGCTTTTCTCCATGACCTAAAATACAGGGCACCTCCTCTTGCTAAAATCGAAAAGGTTAAGAAAAAGGAGATACCCCCTCAAGGGTTCGACAGCTTTTACATAGAGAAGAGCTCTCAAGGTGGCTCAGGTGGTGATTCAATAATTCCTCCCGACGTTTCAATATGTGAAGATTGCATCAGAGAACTTTTTGATCCAACTAACAAGAGATATATGTATCCATTCATTGTGTGTACAAACTGCGGGCCGAGATTTACTATAATTGAGGATTTACCCTACGACCGCATCAATACGACAATGAGAGAGTTTGAGATGTGTGAATTCTGTGAAAGCGAGTATAAAGATCCGCTAAACAGAAGATATCATGCTGAACCCGTCTGCTGTCCTGTTTGTGGGCCATCTTACAGGCTCTACACAAGAGATGGAGAGGAAATCATCGGAGATCCAATAAAAAAGACGGCAGAGCTGATTGATAAGGGGTACATCGTGGCAATCAAGGGGATTGGCGGAATACATATTGCTTGCGACGCAACAAACGAAGATGTTGTTGAAGAACTGAGGAAGAGAATCCTAAGACCCCAGCAGCCTTTTGCTTTAATGGCAAAAGACTTAGAAACCATTGAGAGCTTTGCTATAGTTAGTGACGCTGAAAAAGAGGAGCTTTTGAGCTACAGGAAGCCAATAGTTGCGCTGAGAAAGAAAGAACCGTTCCCACTTCCAGAGGCTTTAGCTCCGGGCCTGCACACGATAGGTGTCATGCTCCCATATTCTGGTATTCATTACTTGCTTTTCCACTACTCCAAGAGCCCCGTTTATGTCATGACCTCCGCAAACTATCCTGGCCTGCCGATGGTCAAAGATAATGATAAAGCTTTCAAAGAGCTCAAAGATTTAGCTGATTACTTCCTCCTGCATAACAGAAAAATCTTGAACAGAGCAGATGACAGTGTTATAAGATTTGTAGATGGAAAAAGAGCAGTCATTAGAAGGAGCAGAGGTTTCGTGCCTCTGCCGATAGATATTCCATTTGAGTTTATTGGTTTGGCAGTTGGTGCAGAGCTTCTAAATGCCTTTGGCTTCGCCAAAAACAGAAGAGTCTACCCAAGTCAGTATATAGGCAACACTTCAAAGGTTGAAGTCCTTGAGTTCATGCGCGAAGCCATAGCACATTTCCGCAAAATTTTGAGAATTAAGAGCCTCGATTTGGTAATATCGGATCTGCATCCACTCTACAACACAACAAAACTCGCTATGGAGATAGCGGAAAATGAGGGAGTCGAGTTTCTGCAAGTGCAGCATCATTATGCGCACATAGCCTCAGTGATGGCAGAAAACAAATTGGATGAGATAATCGGAATAGCCGTTGATGGTGTCGGGTACGGGGTTGACGGTAACACTTGGGGAGGAGAAGTCATTTACATGAGCTATGAAGACGTGGAAAGATTAGCACATATCGATTACTACCCGCTCCCTGGAGGAGATCTGGCAAGCTACTATCCTCTCAGAGCACTGGTAGGCATTCTAAGCAAAATATACGACATAGAAGAAGTCAAGGAAATTGTCCAGAGATGCTGTCCAAAAGCCGTTGATAGCCTAAAATATGGCAAAGTCGAGTTCAATGTAATCCTAAATCAGCTTGCGAGAGAGATAAATGTCAGCTACGCATCTTCGACAGGAAGAGTCCTTGATGCCTTTGCTGTTATGCTGAATGTCGCATACAGGAGAACATACGAAGGAGAACCAGCCATGAAGCTTGAAAGCTTTGCATTCAGAGGTAAAAACGATTTAGGATTTAGTATCCCGATTGATGGAGAAAAGATTAAAGTTGAAGAGATGTTCAGGCAGGCTCTTGAAGTGAAAGCAAACCCCGCAGACATTGCTTACTCCGTCCACTTAGCCCTTGGAAGGGCTTTTGGGGAGATAGCAGTTGAAAAAGCAAAGGAATTTGGAGTAAAGAATGTTGGAATAAGCGGTGGTGTTGCATATAACGAGCTGATAGTCAAAACAATTAGGAAAATCGTTGAGCGCAACGGGTTGAAATTCTATGTTACCCAGGAAGTTCCCAGAGGAGACAACGGTATAAACGTTGGACAGGCATTTTTAGGTGGACTTTACCTGGAAGGTTATCTAAGCAAGGAGGATTTAATGCTTTAACCTTTTCTCTCAGATTTTTATTACCCAAAAATGACCCAAAACAGCTTAAAATATCCGACTCCATTAAAGTTTCAGAGGTGGCCAAAATGAAAATTAAGCTTGAATATGGAGCTGGTGGAGAGCTGATGGAGGAGTTCATTAAGGAGTTCATCCTAAAGAACTTAAGTCTAAAATCAGCAGGAGGAGTTGGACTGGAAGCCTTGGATGATGGTGCAACAATTCCTTTTGGAGACAAGCATATAGTGTTCACGATTGACGGACACACAGTTAAGCCCCTCTTTTTCCCCGGTGGGGATATTGGAAGATTGGCTGTCAGCGGGACAGTTAATGATCTGGCAGTGATGGGAGCAAAGCCCTTAGCTTTGGCAAATTCCATGATCATTCAAGAAGGATTTGACAGTGGAGATTTTGAAAGAATCCTACAGTCAATGGATGAAACCGCTAAAGAGGTTCCGGTTCCCATAGTCACAGGAGACACTAAAGTCGTTGAGGACAAGATTGGGATCTTTGTGATCACAGCCGGACTTGGGATAGCTGAGAGAGTCATCACAGATTCTGGAGCAAAGATTGGAGACGTTGTTTTAGTCAGCGGAACAGTTGGAGATCACGGAATAGCCATAATGAGCCACCGTGAGGGAATATCATTTGAAACTGAGCTCAAAAGCGATGTTGCACCAATTTGGGAAGTTGTCAAAGCGGTTGCCGATGCAATTGGATGGGAAAATATCCACGCAATGAAGGATCCTACGAGAGGTGGACTGAGCAACGCCTTGAATGAAATAGCGAGAAAAAGCAACGTTGGGATTCTCGTGAGAGAAAGTGACATTCCAGTAAAGCCAGAAGTTAGAGCAGCAAGTGATATGCTTGGAATAAGCCCCTATGAGGTGGCAAATGAGGGCAAGGTTGTTATGGTTGTTGCAGGGGAGTATGCTGAGGAAGCACTTGAAGCCATGAGAAAGACAAAAAGAGGAAAAGATGCCGCAATAATTGGAGAGGTTATCGGTGAATACAAAGGCAAAGTTATCTTAGAGACGGGAATTGGCGGCAAAAGGTTCATGGAGCCTCCTGTTGGAGATCCTGTGCCGAGAGTTTGCTGATGCATCTCCACAATTCCTCTATTTGCGGAACTATCTTTATTTCTTTACCCTCCAAACTGTCGTAAATGAACTTCTGATTGAACGGAATGACCACATCGGGCTTCACATTAATTTTTTCCAAGACTTCCGGTAAAGCCTTATTTAGAACAAAAATATGCTTTAAGCCACCTTTTCAGCCAATTTTTCAATCTTTCTTGAAAGCTCAATTGACTCCAAATTGGGCTCTGCAACGTTTACTATAACATCAACTTCCAAGTCTATTCCTCTTCCAAAGTGCTCTATTCCAGCTTCGGTATCAACCAAGACAATTTCTCCTTTCTTTGGTTGTAAATTTTTTAGAAATTTCTTTGCTAAGACCCCATATGGACAGGCGCATCCTTCGCCAGGTTCTTCAATCTTACCAATGCTCATCACACTTAAGTTTTCTCTTTTTGAGAGAATTTCCTCTGGAATTTCTTCAAAGGTCTTGGGCAGTTCTGGACTATCCAGAATCGCTTTTACCTGCTGCTTTCCACCTAAATATTCTGCCAAAGTTTTTGTTTTGGACAAGCCTAACATTCTGTATAAGCCAGGATTAGACTCATCTGCATCCACTATTAGGACTCTATAACCCTTATTCGCTAAGTACTTCCCGAGCATTGCTGTAATTGTACTCTTACCACAACCACCTTTCCCGCATATTAAAATCTTCATTACTATCTCACCAAACTCAAAACCAGTAACCTAATTTATAACACTTTGCTTGATAATTAGTATTACAAAAGATTTATGTGCATATGCACAAGATTTATATGAAGAAGAATTCAACAATGTGCTGGTGGTTAATAATGAGAATTGCAATTCCAGCAAAAGATGACAAGGGGTTGAAAAGTGAGGTCTGTGAGCATTTTGGAAGGGCAAAGTATTTTGTTTTTGTAGATGTTCAAGACGACAAGATTGAAAATGTAGAAATTATAAAAGTTCCCTTTGAAGAGCACAGCCCAGGAGATTTGCCAAACTTCATAAAAGAGCATGGAGGCGAACTTGTCCTGGCTTATGGTATAGGAAGGAGAGCAATGACATACTTTCAGAGCTTGGGAATACAGGTAGTTACAGGGGCACATGGGAAAATAGAAGATGTTGTTAAGGATTTTATGCAAAGAGAGGGATAGAAAAGCAAAAACTTGACTTATTTTTTAAAACACTCCACTTCCTCTTCTTCCATTTTGATGATTTTTGAAAGCACGCATTCAAGTGCATTAAGATCAGAGAGGATTTCCTCGAATCTTACTTTCTGCTCAAAGGATTGCTCCTTTTTCATCAAAATAGAGACTATATTCTTAAGGGGTTTTACCTCTTTTTCAAGAATTTCCTTGGGTTGCTTTAGGAACTTCTCGAGAAATGCAGGGATAGGATAAAACAACTTCGTTTTACCATTCTTTCTAACGATTACAAGATAATCCCGGGCAAGTTTGTTTAAGGATGTAGAGACTGAAGAACGACTTAAACCTGTCAATTGCACAAGCTCGTTTATTGTAAGGGGTTTTTCATTCAATAGAAGAAGGGCATATACTTTACCGTCAGTGTGAGTATAGCCCCATCTTATCATCATCCTTTCAACGATTTCAATGAATTTTTTACTTTCTCTATCCTCTCCCTTCATCTTACAGAACACCTAATAAAATAAAGTCGAAGGCATATTTAAGCTTTTTTCGGTTGAATTTGATATGACAGTTATAACAGTTATATCGAAAATTTTATACAGAAAGATATCCAATCATATAATCGGGGGGAGGAAGATGAAAGGTAGTAGTAAGAGTAAAGAGAACCAACTCACGACAGCTCTTATGGCATTTAAAATCATTTTAGGGAACCCCCTTGCGAGACTCCTCATCAAGCCTGCCTTGAAAAAATATGAGATAGAAGGCAGAGAACTCCCAGCACTCTACTGGGCTCTCAGCATTTATGCAGGTGAAAGCATAAACTGCCCACTCATGATACGCTTCCAGGCAGAGATTATAAAAACTCTCCTTAAACTCGGCATAAAAATTGCAAAGGGTGATGAAGAAGCTGTTAAGGAAGCCCTCCTTCGGGATCCGCATATAAGGCGTGGTATTTGGGTCGTCCTTGAGGGTATTGCGAGATATGGAATTACAGTACCTCAACGTTTAGCAGGACCATTTCTTATAGTGTGGAACTTCACCAATATGTGCAACCTCCGCTGTCAACACTGTTATCAAAGAGCTGACAAACCGCTTTCAAGTGAACTTTCACTAAAAGAAAAACTGAACCTTGTTGACCAGCTTGATAAAGCTGGAGTTGCAGCTGTCGCCCTTAGTGGAGGTGAACCAACAATTCATCCACACTTCCTGAGAATTGCAAGGGAACTTTCAAATAGAGGGATACACACCTCAGTCGCTACCAATGGCTGGACTTTCGCTAATAAAGAGGAACTTAAGAGAGCCGTTAATGCAGGCATAAAGTACGTAGAGGTTAGCGTAGATTCAGCAAATCCAGAGAGGCATGACAAATTCAGAGGAATTCCTGGCTCATGGGAACATGCTATAAAAGCTCTTGAGAATGCTGTAGAGCTTGGAGTAAGCCATGGAATGGCAACGATAATGAGTAGGGAAACATTTAATGAAATAGATGAAATTCTTGACTTAGCGGAGAGCATAGGTGTGAAACGGGTTATCTTCTTCAATTTAGTCCCCACTGGAAGAGCCGAGAATATGGTAAAGGTTGATCTAAGCCCAGATGAACGTGAGGAATTCATGAAAGAAATCTACCGTCAAATGAAGAAGCGTAAGCTTGAGATACTTACCACGGCTCCCCAATATGCTCGTGTTACTCTTATGGAATCCAAGGGCAAAAATGTCACTCCTGCTCACTTTTACATTGGAGAGAGCAACGCTGTTAAGACCCTGGCTGAATTTATAGGGGGGTGCGGGGCAGGAAGAATTTATGCCGGAATAGAGCCTGATGGAACAGTTGTTCCATGCGTTTTCCTTCCATTGCCCGTGGGGAACATAAGAACCAAGAATTTCAAACAGATATGGGAAAAAAGCAAAATCATGAATCTCCTCCGTGATAGAGACAAGTTCACTGGCCAATGTGGAAATTGCTCATATAGGAACATATGTGGGGGTTGCAGGGCAAGAGCTTATCACTATACCCTTAATCTTATGGGAGATGACCCAGGCTGCATAATAAACAAACAAATATGGGATGATATCCTTAAACACAAAAAGATAAGAGGAATTACTGGGATAAATTGGGTTGATGAGAATGTTGCTATCCGTACTCCTGTGCTCCATCTCCCAAGCTATTATGAAACCCTTGGAATTGTTGGAGAAAAATCTCTTAAAAGCAATTGGGAAAAGACAGTAAAAGAAATTCATGCCTAATTTTCTTTCATTTTAATTTTCAACCTAAGGTTCAAGAGAATTTTAAATTTTCTCAAATGTAATTTTTTTCAGGTGAATAAAAATGAAAATGAATGTGAAAGATTTTGCGCCTTCTTGGTTTGCAAGCATCATGGGGACTGGAGCACTCGCTCTGGTTAGTTTGGCATATTCAAGCAAAGTGTCAGTACTAAAAAGCGTTGCAGTTGGATTGACGTATTTAAATACAGCGTTATTCTTCATTCTTTTAATCCCATGGATTTTGAGATGGCTCAAATACAGAGAGGATGCTTTGAAGGATTTATATCACCCTGTAATCTGCCATTTTTATGGAACAATAGCAATAGCTTTGCTCGTTCTTTCAGCTGATTATCTATTAATATTAAAGAATCTCACTCTTCGCATTTTTGATCCCATACCTAATGTTCATACAGGAGAGAATAGATATCAAGAATGTTACTCCGGCTTGGTTCATTCCCCCCGTTGGTCTACTCGTGATTCCTCTGAGCGGAGGCGCATTGATAAATACATTCTCTGGAATTTGGAAAGAAGTTATGATATCCATAAACTATTCCGCATGGGGAGCTGGATTTTTCCTCTACCTAGCTCTCTTTGCAATAGTCATGCACCGCTTCATTGCCCACGAGCCTTTACCCTGCGGAATTGCTCCAGCAATTTGGATTAATCTTGGCCCCATTGGAGCAGGGACCTCAACATTATATATGCTCGTGAAGAATTCAGAGTTTATAACGATGAAAGAAGCTTTCTTTGCTTTTGGGCTGATATTCTGGGGCTTCGGTGTTTGGTGGTTTGTAATGGCCATTATCTTGACACTTCATTACATTAGAAAGCTCAATTTACCATACAGCTTGGCTTGGTGGGCGTTCATATTCCCACTTTGGAGCTTATGTGAGCGCAACTCACAACGTCGCTTTAACCTTTGGTATAGGTATAATAGACAGCTTTGGATTTGCACTTTATTGGCTACTCTTTGCTCTATGGTTGATAACAGGAATCAAAACTCTAAAACATGTTTTCTTTTCTTAACCTTTTTAGTTGCTAAAATCCTCTAAGTAAGCCTCTTATTATTAGCCCAGCGGCTTCATCTTCAGTTAACCCCTTCGCCATGAGCTGCATGAGCTGGGCTTCGTTTATTCTTCCTATTGAAGCCTCATGAGTAAGCTCGGCTTTATCGTTCCTTACCCTGAGGAGGGGGACCGTCTGAACATCAGCGTTTCCTTTAACTATTTCATGACATTCCACATGGCCCTTCGCGTACTCTCCAAGACCATAAGCCTCGTTTACCACATTTGCCCTCGCATTGTCGAAGGCTATTACGGTGGTCTTCAGGTTTGCCCTCGATGATCTCCCATTGAGATAGGCAACCTCTTTAACCTCAACAGAGTCATCCTTAACAGCTTTTATCTTCGAGACAAGCTCCGTTACGGCATAATCATCAAGCTCAACGCTCATTTCAACCTTAAGTTCTTTTGCACGGTATTTAGTCAGGGAAAACTTTCCAGTGTATCTTCCTTTCTTCCCGACTTTCACTTCGGTTTTGCTCCTCATTTTAACTCCTTCGCCGTGAACGTGCTCATCCTCATAAATCACCGCCGAGCCTTCACCAATTGTGATCCTCGCATACGCGTCGTGGGTAAAGTCTTTGGCATAGGGAAAAATGCAGTGGGACAGGAACTTGACCTTAGAATTCTTCCCCACGGTTATGTCAAAAATAACCCTCTGATACCCCTCATTTTTTAAGAAGCCAGTACAGAGATGTATCGGGAATGGGAGTTCAACATTATCCCTGATTTTTACGCTTGCTTTGACACCATTTTCTATTTCCTCACCAACAATTTCAACACCCTCAACGTTGTTCAATCCAACTATCTTATCCCCACTTATTATTATTGCGGCTATCCTATCGCCAAACAGGGAAATATCTAGGCCTTCCTTCTCGTAGATATTTACTAAAGCTTCATATTCTTTTACTCGATCCATCTTAATGATCATCACTCATCCCTTCCAAAAATGGGCATTTCCCACAGGCTCTTTTGTAGTATTCAACAACTTCCTCAGAAAATCCTTTTCTCACGACCTTTCCTCCACAGACAAAATAGCTGAACTCGGTCTTTTTCGCGATTTTTTCGTAATGGGTGATTAGAATCACCGTTGTGCCGATCTTTCCCAAGTACTTCAGGGTTCTATCTATCAGGTCACTTGCAGTTATATCCAATCCTGAGTCGGGCTCATCGAGGATGGCATACTTCGGTTTCAAAAGAAGAACAGATGCAAGCTCAATTCTCTTTCTTTCCCCTCCGCTGAGGCTTTTATCCACAAACCTGTGGCAGTAAAGTTCATATGGCAATCCAACAATCTCAAAAACCCTTCTTAGCTCACTTTCGCTCACATTCAGTTTTCCTCCAAGGGTTAGATATTCCTCGACCGTTATTCCCTCATAACGAGCTGGCTCCTGCCAGAGTAAAGTGATTCCGAGCTTAGCTCTCTCCGTTATGCTTAGTTCCGTTATATCTCTTTCATCAAGCAGAACTTTCCCTTCAGTTGGCTTTTTAACACCCATTATGATGTGTGCAAGGGTCGATTTTCCAGCTCCATTTGGGCCAAGGATAGAATAGGTGATACCTTCCCTAAACGTCATATTTACATTCTCAATGATGCGCCTGTTTTTATCTTCATAAGTTATGTTCCGTAAGCAGAGCATTTTCCATCGTCAAATCCTCTATCTATAGGATTTTAAAGCTTTTTGGACAGTTTTGAGTATAACTAAAGGTTTAAAACTTTAAAGGAAGGAAAGATTTTTAAATGAAAATATTTTCATTTGTAATGGTGATCATATGACTGAAGTCCCTATAATAGGCGAAGACATCTTAGGGAGGAAGATTAGGGATTACTCAAAGATCAAATGGTGGGGGATTGACAGAAAAGAAATTCCGTGGTATCCCCAAATAGACTATGACAGGTGCATAGGCTGTGGTCTCTGTTTTATGACCTGCAGTGGGAGGGTTGTCTATGATTGGGACTTCGAGAGGATGCGTCCTGTAGTTGCTAGACCCTACAACTGCATGGTTGGTTGTGACACCTGTGCAAAGATGTGTCCAAAGGATGCAATAATCTTCCCCCATATAGGAGTTTTAAGAAAATACAGAGATAAGACGTTGGCAGTTACAAAATCGAGAAGAAAGCTTGAGGAGCTGAGAAAGAAGCTCGAAAGAAAGGACAACGTTAAGCCGACTGGCATGCATATATTCTCTAACAACAAAGGGTAGCAGTTTACTTAACTTCATCCAATCTTCCCAACTCTATAGGAGCATACATGCTTAAATGCATACAAGAAGTTCATGCTGTTTAACTTTTCTCATTTGCTTTTTCTGAACTTTTCAACCCACGCTTGCAAACTGCATATTTTATAAACCTCAGCCACGCTAATTCTCTGGGAGGTGTGAAGATGCACGAATGGGCTTTGGCGGATGGAATTGTGAGAACTGCTATCGAATTCGCTAGACAGCATGGAAAAGACAAGATTCTTGGTATTAGAGTTGTTCTTGGTGAATTGCAGGACGTTAATGAGGAAATTCTAAAGTTCGCAATTGATGAAATTAAAAAAGGAACAATAGCTAAGGAAGCGAAGATCGAGTTCGTGGTCGAAGAGGCTGAGTTCAAATGCAGAAACTGCGGCCATGTATGGAAACTTAAAGAAATTAAAGACAGATTTGATGAAAGGATAAAGGAAGACATTCACTTTATTCCAGAAGTCGTTCATGTATTTGTAAGCTGTCCTAAATGTGGAAGCAGAGACTTTGAAGTTGTGAAAGGAAGGGGAGTTTACGTTGAGGCTATAAAGGTCGAAGGTGAGGAGCAATGATTGACCCAAGAATAAAAGCAATTGAAGCGAGACTTGAAAAGGTTAAGAGAATTATTCCAGTCGTGAGCGGAAAGGGGGGAGTTGGAAAGTCATTGGTTTCAACAACTTTAGCGTTGATCTTGGCTGAAAAAGGATATAAAGTTGGTCTTCTTGATTTGGACTTTCATGGAGCAAGCGACCATGTGATTTTAGGATTTGAACCAAAAGAGTTTCCAGAAGAAGATAGGGGAATAGTTCCACCAGAGGTTCATGGGATAAAGTTCATGAGCATCGTTTTTTACTCAGAGGATAAACCAACACCCTTGAGAGGGTATGAAATTAGCGATGCTTTAATAGAACTTTTAGCAATCACAAGATGGGAGGATTTAGATTTCCTAATTATAGACATGCCCCCCGGAATGGGCGACCAGTTCTTGGATGTCTTGAGATTCCTAAAGAGAGGAGAATTTCTGGTTGTTGCTACCCCATCAAAGCTTGCTGTAAATGTTGTTAAAAAGCTGCTTGAACTCCTCAAGGAGCAGAATCTCAAGATAATTGGCATTGTTGAGAATATGAAATTAGACGATGAAAGAGACATTCAAAAGCTCGCTGAAGAGTTTGGAGTTCCATACTTAGTTAGCATTCCGCTTTACAGAGACTTGGACGCAAAAATTGGTAACATTGAAGAGCTTTTAAAGAGTGAATTCGCAGAGAAGATAAAGGAAGTTGCTGAGAAGCTCTAATTTCATTTTATTTTTTGGTGATAGAAATGCTTGAGGATTTTCTCCAAGGAGCTAAAAAGGTTGTAATCTGTGGCATTGGGAATGATGTTAGGGGAGATGACGCTTTTGGAGTCATAGTGGCAGAAGAGCTTAAAAACAGACTGAAAAGTGACAAAATTGTTATTCTCAACTGTGGAGAAGTTCCAGAGAGCTATGTTGGTAAAATAATCAATGAAAAACCTACACACGTTATATTCATAGATGCAGTTGACTTTGGAGGTAAACCTGGAGAAATTGTAATTGCAGACCCTGAGGGAACACTGGGAGAAAGTTTTTCGACTCACAAGCTTCCTCTTAAGCTCTTAGTTGGCTATTTAAAGCAGAATATAAATGCAAAGTTTATCCTAATTGGGTGTCAGCCAAAGCACCTTGGTCTGTTTGTAGAGATGAGTGAAGAGGTAAAGCAAAGTGCAGAAAAATTAGTTGCAATCTTAGCTCAAGACCTGGATTTCTAACTTCTTTTCTCCAAAATTTTATCCAAAAAACTTTAAAATAAGCATGCTCAACACACTTTACGGGCTTTTTAAGAGCTTAAAAACTTGGGAGGTGCTTAAAGTGAGAGAGATTATAGCTAAAGTAAAGGAGAAAACAAAGATCCCCGTTTATGAGAGAACAATAGAGAACGTTGTGAGTGCAGTTCAAGCGAGCAGCGACATATGGAGGATTGTAGATTTAAGTGAGGAGCCTTTACCTTTAGTCGTTGCAGTTCTTGAAACACTAAACGAGCTTGGCTATGTGGAGTTCAAAGATGGCGTATTTTTGACTCAAAAAGGCAAAAAGTTTGCTGAACACTATGGAATTGGTAAAAGAGAAGACTACACCTGCCCACACTGTGAAGGAAAAACTGTTGACCTTAATGCCTTTAGCGAGCTGCTTGAGCAGTTTAAGGAGATAGTTAAAGACAGACCACAGCCAAAGCATGAATTTGATCAAGCCTACGTAACTCCGGAGACTACGGTGGCGAGAATAATCCTCATGCATACAAGAGGAGACCTGGAGAACAAGGAAGTCTTTGTTCTCGGAGATGATGACTTAACAAGCATTGCCTTGATGCTCTCCAGTTTACCAAAGAGAATAGCCGTTTTAGATATTGATGAGAGGCTAACTAAGTTCATTGAAGAAACTGCAGATGAAATCGGCTACAGCAACATTGAGATTTTCACATTCGACTTAAGAAAGCCTCTGCCAGATTATGCACTTAGGAAGTTTGATACATTCATAACAGACCCACCAGAGACCGTCGATGCCATAAGAGCCTTTGTCGGAAGAGGAATTGCTACACTCAAAGGCCCAGGCTGTGCCGGATATTTTGGAATAACGAGAAGGGAAAGCTCATTAAACAAGTGGAGAGATATTCAAAAGCTCCTCTTAAATGAATTCAACGTTGTCATAACTGATATAATTAGGAACTTCAATGAATATGTAAACTGGGGTTATGAGGAGGAGACAAGGGCTTGGAAGCTGTTGCCAATGAAAGTCAAGCCAAAGTACAACTGGTATAAGAGCTATATGTTCAGAATTCAGACTCTTGAAGGCTCAAAGGGCTATGAAGAGGAAATAAAGGATGAAGACATCTACAACGACGAGGAAGCCTCAACTACTTGATCATTAGCTCCTATTTTGTCTCTTTCTTGTTTTATCCTCTATTAGCGCCAGTTGCTGTTCCCAACTCCATCCTTTACAGTCATTTGAGGTACATTCTCCTTTTAACCAGAGCAACATTCTTGTCTCTGAATCAATTGCAAGCAGTAAAATAGCATCATTTGTTTTAGCCCGTACCAATAGACACTTTCTTCCATATATTTCCTTAATATCAACAACTGTTAAGATAAAATACTTTGAAGTATACGAGTAATCCTTCTTTAAGGGAAGCTCCGAGAACAAAGGGACATAGGGGTACCCAATTCTAAGGAGCTCGGCCTCCGCCTGTTCCCCTTCCATGTATTCCGACCCGTCTGGCTGGAGTAGCTTTATATGCGAATTCATAATTTTAGCTTTGCCTCCCTCACCTCTAAAATATGAATAGCTCGGTTCCCACCACTCAGTTTGGACGTATTCTTTGATAACAATTGTAGTCCCATTCTTGTAAATCCTAAACAGGCGAGTTGAATTGTCTATCAATTTGCTACCTGAGTACTCGACCATTCTATAAATGAGGATTATATTATCCTTGTCCTTAATAGAGTGAAGATTCGCAGCTTCAAATTTTACAGATTCAGTAGGAAATCTCTCTCCACTTTGATTCCAAAAAGGAACATGCGAGATGAAGAATAATAAACCCAAGGTCAAAAAGAAAAATACAAAAACAAATTTAAGTCTCATTTTCTCCCACCTTAACATCTTTCATGCCAAATATAAACTAATGTTGGCCAGAAGTTATGAATATATCCATACCAGTTGGCCTCTGGATTTGGCTCTGGACCTTCGACATATCCCATATGTGTAGAGGGGCTATATCTGGCTTCGTATCTGTATCCATACCCAATACCCCTGGTGAAATCTCGCCCGTATGCTCCATATGCTGCATAACGGGCAGTTTTGTGATATCCTTTGCTCGTTACTTCTTGTTCAAAGCTTTCAAGATCTGGAAGCTTCATAAAAATAATCAATAAAAAATAAGAACCATCAGGAGACCTCAATGTAAAATCCTACGGGAACTGGTGTTCTCTTGTAGGAGGTTCCATACCATGTTTTCACTGGAAGCTTCATCTCATAGGCACTTTTCATCCCCCTAAAGTGAAGATAACTTCCACTCTTGCTCTGTACGCTTCCTAAGACGGCATAATTAACGTAATCTTCCAAGCTGAAACCCGTTACCAATACGTTAAGCCAGGCAGGCGCTGTTTCAGGACCGAGGAAAGCAATTAATGCCCCGAGTGGAGCTCCAATGTTAAAGCTTTCTCCGCTTGTTCCCACGTAAATTTCACTGTAAAAGTCTTCAATGTCCACCTTATTGTTATAAACTGCCCCTGTCGGCTCTATCCAGCGGCTTGGAACACTGTAGGGCAGTTTCCCGTAAGCTTCACCAGTTTTAATATGGTATATCCCATTGTAGTAATCTGTGTCGAAGCTATCTATTTTCACGAAGTATCTCTCGTTTCCGGTTGGTTCACAGTAGAGGGAGCAGTAGTACTCCTTCTGGTAGATATAGTGAACCTTACCCTTAATCCAAATATACTTTGAGGAGTGAGGACTCACGTCCATTATCCACGATGCCTTATATTTTTTTGTTGTTGATCTTCCAAGGGCTTTTACTGTTATTGAGCTTGGATCAAAGCTAACCTTTTCTGAAATCAGATCACCAAAGGCTACAGTAACCATCGGACCCCAGTAGTAGCTTCCTCTATAAGCCATTTGAATTGTGGCGGAGACGCTACTTGATGCTTTGTTGTCCACTATTAAAACGGGTATTTTTTGGTGGTAGTAGGATTTGTCTTCCACAGTTTCCCATACATAGTAAACGTCATGAGCCATTGGTTGAACTTTTGAGTTTTCTGAGCTTAAAGCTTTTAGATCCTTTACTCTCGCTTCTTTAAAGTTAAATTTTAACATAATGCTTTTTGCAAACGTGTTTTTGCTTACTTCAGCTTCGAAGCTTTCCGGTGGAAAGGTGTAAAGTTTTCCATCTTTTTCAATCCAGACGTCAATTCCAATGAAAGCCGTATGAGAGCCCCTTTCCTCTGCAATGCTCCTCGGAGTATCGAGGTTAAGCTTTATCACGTTGTCTGGAAAAATCAAGCTCTTAAATACACTTTTAGTTAGCTCTCCTCTCTGAAGAACCTTGATGCTCCCATTCTTGTCAAAAGTCCAAATTGAGTAATAGACCTTTCCGTAGCTTGTCAGAGGTTTCCCCATCTCATCCACCAGGTAGACCTTTGCCCCACCAATTGGGGCTGCCTGAATGTATCCTACAGCTCCAACAAACAGCAATACAACCAGTGAAGCCAAAAATTTCTTCATGCTTACACCTCCCGTGAAAGTTTGCGATAATAATTTTAACTCCATGGCTTATAAATATTTCTTTTTACGAGTTGTAATTTGTTACGCTTTTTTTTCGTGAGTTCTTACTTTCTAACTGCACTTTCAAGAACCCTACTAGTCAAAAGAAACCCGAGTAAAAGACTGAACTAAAATGAGCATCCTCTTTAAACCCACCACAATTACTCTTAGTCAGCCGACAACAAAAATATTAAAACTTCCTTAGGCAATTGCCGAAACATTTATAATTACAGAAAGAGAAAAATATACCATGCTTGAGAAGGAAAAGGAAGCTCTGGCCAAGAGAATTGCAGGGGAGATTACACTTTCTTCCGACCCTGGAAAAACCATGCGCAAGTGGAGAGAGATTTTTGGGATTAGTCAAACGGAATTGGCTGAGTATTTAGGGGTTTCCTCTTCGGTTATTAGCGATTATGAAGGTGGCAGAAGGAAAAGCCCCGGTGCTTCGACAATAAGAAAGTTTGTTGAAGCTCTGCTTGAAATTGATGAGAGAAGGGGAGGGAACGTAATTAAGGCTTTCAGCAAAACCCTTGGGAGCGAGTTCCCAACCAGTGCCATACTTGACATTAGGGAATTTGCCCTTCCCGTAACTGTAAGAGATATAGTCAATGCCGTTAAAGGAGATGTTGCTGCTAACATTGATCTGCTTGATAGGCCAATTTATGGATATACCGTTGTGGACAGCATTCAGGCAATCCTCGAAATGAGCAGTGAGGAATTCCTCAAGCTCTATGGATGGACTACAGAGAGGGCTTTAGTTTTCACAAAGGTAACAACCGGAAGGAGTCCTATGATTGCTATCAGGGTTCAAGGACTAAAGCCAGCCGTTGTAGTGTTGCATGGAGTTAAGAAACTTGATGAGCTGGCAGTTAAAATAGCCGAAAAGGAGAGAGTTCCATTAGTGGTCTCAAAAGTTGAAACCGAAAGTGAGCTGATAATGAATCTCAGAAAGCTCGTGGAAAAGAGAGAAAAAGAGCTCTGAATCAGAAAGGTAACTCTTTTACCCTCCATATAGTTTGGTTAGCCAGTTTTTCTAATCTGTTTTTCATATGAAGCAGAACCTCGCTGAGTATTTTCCCATTGTCATAATTGTTCACAATCGCCTTAAGCTCCTCTTTTGGTTTTTTCTTCAGCTCTTTTGCAATTTCAATCATTCTTGGATATGCTCTTATTATGTTGTCTACAATTGTAATATCTGCCATTCTGGCACTCCTTGAGAGGGGATTGAGGTCAATTGTAATGACAAACTTGCCCATTGCAACCAATGCCTCGGTTCTGTCACCATCCTCTAATGGTACAACAACAACGTCAGCTCTCCATATGCCCTTCTCATCAACTTTACCGCGCTCACTTTCAAGATTTGGGATCCTCTTGGTTGGATTTATACCTAAAAGCTCAACATCTGGGTCAACTTCTCTCAACGCTTTTGCTATCGCTTTAACCCTTTCTTCCGTGCGGTAGAAGAGGTTTATTTCAATCTTTGCGTTAAGGACTTTTGCCAATTCAATAGTCTCTTTGGGAACCAATGCCGCAACATTGCCATTCACAGAAAGGACAGGATGTTCAGCGAGCAAAAGCTTAGCAACAGCTGCCCTCATGGCTCTTTCTGCTGGTTCAATTGTTTTTTCGCCAATTAAATAGTCAAAAGCCTCTCCTCTACCATGGGCTATTAGTCCAGCTGTTGCCAGAATTCCATTCTCTAAGGCTTCTTCAAGTTTATGCCTATAGTATAAGCTCCAATATCGGGGATGAGATTTAGGCACTTTAAATTCAGCCATTTTTCTGCCTCCTTTTTATTAGTAATGTACCTACAAAAAGCATCAGGAACGAAGCGGGCCCACATATTCCACCTTTTTCGGATGTCGTTGTTATTGGGGAAGACGATGTGGTAGGGGTTGAAGAAGGAGTGGTGGTTGTCGTGGTAGCCGTCGTAGTTTCTGTCTTTGTGACAGTGACGGTAGTTGCTACGGATGAAGAGGTTGTGGTTGTTTTTGTTGGAACTGGTGTAGTTGTAGTTGTCGTCATGATTGTTGTAGTTGTTGTGATAGTAGTTGGACTTGGTATTTCTTTCTTTGGTTTTGTTCCAAATGTGAAGAACCATGCATCACCGGCATGAGGAGAGTTGAGTATTCCTTCAACCTGCATCACTTTAACAGAGCGAGGCTGTGAAGCAAGTGCAACTTTAGTAACTTTCGGCGCATAATTACTCCAGGAAATCTTAAGTGTTCCGTAGAGTGTCTTTTTAGTAACCTCCGATACGTTTGGGATCACAAATTCCCAAGAGGAACTCTCAGTGTATCCAGCGACATAGATGACGGAGTCTTGCATGAGTGCATTTGTTATAAGGTCAGAACCAGCCCCAATGAACTTTCCAAACCACAATAATTTACCATCTCTTGTGAATTTTGCAATAAATGTGTCTTTATTTCTTGTCTCAAAATTCCCTGTATTTCCAACTAATATAAGCTCCGTGTTGTTTGGGATTACAGAGACTATCTTATCTTGATAACCAAGCCCAAAATTCATTGCATTTATTAGAGATCCATCGGGAGAAACTTTGAGTAGAAATCCATCCCCAAATGCTAAACTTTCACCTGTTGACCCACTTACATACAAGAGATCGTCAAAAATTATATCCCCCACATCCTCCCTTTCATCCGTTGTCCATATTTTCGCCCATTCCAACTCTCCCTCTTTGCTGAGTTTTATAACAAAGACATCATCATCGTCCGTGCCAGCAACGTATACAGCATCTGAAGACACAGTTACAGCTTTTGCTTCGGTATTTCCTGTTCCAAACTGAATAAACCAAACAATATCCCCCCCAGGAGTTAGCTTTGCAACAAAACCCTCTTTAGTCTTTCCTGTCGGCTTTGTGTAACCCACTACATACAGACATTTATTGTCAAACGTAATATCATTTGCCTCATCATTGAAGCTCCTGCCAAATGTTTTGAAGTACTTTAAATCACCATTTGTGTCCAATTTTGCAATGAAAGCATCTGAATTTTCAAATGCCGTTGATCCAACTTGTCCAACTAAGTAAATGTTTTCTTCCCAGAGTATCGCTTTCTTGATCCAGAGCCTTTCTGAACTTTCTATTATTTTCTGGAACTCAATCTTGTCCCCTGTCATTTTCACAACAAAACCTACCCTATTTGAACTAAAACTGTCGCTTGAGCCTATCATGAAAACGCTATCATTGTAAGGAATAAATGCTACCCCAATGTCATAAGCTGATCCGCCCCAAGTTAAGTAATTGATTTCTTGAGCCAGTGAAAATGGCAACAACACTAATGCAACAAACAGCACAATAATTTGCTTCATGAACATCACCAAAAATAGTTGAGTTCAAGATTTAATAGGATTTTGTTACCATTCCCTCCTTCTGTCCCCAAAGAAAAATTTCATAAAACCAGAGAACTCTTCTCCCCTGAAGTCTTCATAAAGCTGGTTTGTCTCTTCGGGAGTCAGCCACTCAATATCATCAGGTATGTCCTCTGTGAAGATATACTCGACCTCATCCCCTTTTCTCGCAATATTAAGCGTGTAGATTTTCTTTCCAAGCTCTTGAGCTATCTTGATTTCATTTACAACCAAAGAGGTAAATTTGCCAATTATTGCAACTGCAACAAAAAATTCTGCGTCTTTTATCATGTGGCTTGTTCCTTTGAGCCCATAGTCTGAAGGCAGGACAATATTATTTGAACCGAGCTTTTCTTCAAGAATTTTGAGAATGACTTTTTCTGTCTGGGTATGATAAATTATAGTGGGCTCGCTTAGATAAATTAAAGGTCCG
>JALTMZ010000007.1 GCA_027001105.1 Thermococcus sp. | reverse complement strand
CTTCTGAGGTTTGCAGGAAGGCGAGAAAAGCTTACACCAGCTAAGAGGGTTAGGGATTTCCAGAGCAAGATCCAGAGTTCAAAGAATGGTGAGCTTGTTGAAGTCCAGGGCTTTTTACTCCTCAGACAGCCGCCTTATGCCCCAAAGGATGCTCTCTACTACATCCTTTCACCCCTCTCTCCAAGTGAACTTAAAAAAGCTGGGCTGAGAGCGTATCTCGTCCTCAGGATTACTGAAAAAAGCAATATTAGTGCTAAATTTAAGAGTGGAGAGTATGTAAGGGTTAGGGGAATTGTTGATGGTTATCCCTATGGAAACCTACGTATGGTTCATGTTGCATCTCTTGAGAGTGCGGATTACTCTGATTATTGGCTCGAATACGAAGATATGGCCTTAAGCAAGAAAGAATTTGAGGATCTATTTATGAAAACAATATATGCCAATTACGACCTTGAAAAAGCTGTAATCTACTCCCTCTTTGCCTCTCCAATAATTGTGGGCGCAAAAAAGAACTGGGGAGAAGGGGTTACTTTTTCCGTATTCAAGAATGAGCAGAAAATTATCCTATCGTTTTGGGAAACTGTTCGCTATCTTTATTCACTTTTCCCTATGGAACTGCACTTAAGAAAGGACAACAAAGACTCTTTTGTTGATCCAGAGCTTGATTTGGATTTCGTTCTATTTAATCCCAATAATACAAACCTGAAATACTATGTCCCATACAACAAGAAGATTCTCAGCAAAGAAATCCCCGCCCCAAACTGGGCTATTGAACATTTTAAGAACAAAAATGCCGTGTTTTTGACGCCAAAGAGATACAGCCTGTTATCACCAGACGATCCACTGGCTTACTCTTCTGAAACTCCATATATTCTCAATGAACCTATTGGCTATGAGAGGAATAAAGAACTTGAAGAGCTGATCCCAAATGTTATCATAACGATTTTCAAAGAAAGAGAGAAAATATCTTCGCTTAGTGCCGGGGATGAGGTCATGCAGAAGTTCAGAGATAGATTTGAGCGCTGGATAATGAAAAATCGCCATGAATATGGTGAGAAATTCGACGCATTGATGATCAAAGGCATGATATTTGAGACAAATACAAGATATCTGCTGAGCGCCCATATTTTGGGTTCGATTGGCAGATTTGAAGGGAAGATTGATACGGGCATTATCCATGATGCCCTGCTTATAAACCAAGGAATTCTCGACTTATGGATGAATGAACTGCCAGAGAAAGTCATGCTGAGGGCTGTAGAAACCTATGAGAGGTATATTAGTGGAGATAAGAGGGCAAACACTGCACTAAGTATTTTTATGGACTTGGAAGCAACGTCTATTGATGGAACTGTGAGTAGGGAGGAGTTCTATAGAGCGTTGCTTGAATATGGATTTAAAGAGGCATATGCCAAAGAGATCATAGAGCGCTTAATTGCAGAAGGGCACCTTTATGAACCCTTCTTTGGAAAGCTCAAAATGATAAAGCCAGAGTGAAGTGGTTAAAATGTCAAAGAAGTTTTTGAGGAAGAAAGAGCAGAGAGAGAAGAGGAAAATTGCTCTGGAAAGAATTAACATACTCTTTACATTAGCTGAGAGGGTTTTTCCTTATGATAAGGAGTTGGCTAATAGATATGTTGAAATCGCCTTGGCTGTGCAGCAGAAGGCTAAGGTGAGGATGCCAAGAAAGTGGAAGCGGCGGTATTGCAAAAAATGTCATTCCTTTTTAGTGCCAGGAGTTAACGCTCAAGTTAGGCTGAGGCAGAAGAGGATGCCGCATGTTGTTGTTAAGTGCCTTGAATGCGGACACATCATGAGGTATCCATATCTAAGAGAGCAGAAAGAAAGGCGTAGGAGAAGGCTTGAAGAGAGGGCTAAAAATAAAAGTCAATCTTGACAGCACTTCTCTTTTTTGTCTGCTGGTACAATTTCCTTGAATCCTGTGTACTTCCACAGTGCCTTTGGTATCCTAACCGTTCCATCCTCTTCCTGGAAGTTCTCCAAAATGGCAACTATTGCTCTTGAGGTCGCTATCGCTGTTGAATTTAAGGTGTGTACGAATTTCGGCTTCTCATGAGTCTTGTCTCGGAATCTAATGTTCAACCTCCTCGCCTGCCAGTCGGTACAGTTTGAACAGCTGACAACCTCTCTGAACTTTCCTTGGCCCGGCATCCATGCTTCAATGTCGTACTTCTTGGCAGCGACATAGCCCAAATCTCCAGTACAGATGTTGACCACTCTATATGGGATTTCAAGTTCTTGGAACAGCTCTTCAGCGTTCTGGAGGAGCTTTTCATGCCACTCCCAGCTCTCTTCTGGCCTCGAGTAGACGAACTGCTCAACCTTGTGGAACTGGTGAACCCTGAAAATCCCCTTTGTATCTTTTCCTGCAGTTCCCGCCTCTTTACGGAAGCATGGGCTAACACCGACATAGAGGAGCGGCAAATCCTTTCCATCAATGATCTCGTTGGCATGCATTCCGGCTAATGGGTGCTCTGCTGTTGGGATCAGATACAAGTCCTCGCCTTCGACCTTATAAATAACGTTTTCAAAGTCGTCAAAAGTTGTAACGCCCTCTTCAACATACCTCCTAACCATGTATGGTGGGATTACTGGAGTGAAGCCTTTTTCAATTAGTCTATCAAGAGCAAAGCGGATTAGTGCTAAGTCAAGGATAACAATCTCATTAAGGAGGTAATAAAATCTTGAACCGCTGACCTTTGCAGCTCTTTCAAAATCTGCGCCTCTTAAAATCTCAAGCAAATCAACATGAAGTTTTGGCTTCCACTCTAAAACCTCATACTCCATCTTTCCTTGACTCTGCTCGAGAAAGCTCTCAAGATGGCCTTTCCAGACTCTTGCTTTGCCCCAGAATTTTATCGGAACATTTTCGGTATCATCCTTTCCAATTGGGACACTTTCATGGGTTATGTTTGGCAATCTCCAGAGGTAGAAGTCAATTTTCCTCTTTATCTCTTCATTTTCTTTTTCCAGTATTTCAATCTGCTTGACTATCTCTTTGCTCTTTGTAAGTAGATCATCCACGCTTTCTCCCGCTTTCTTTCTTTTGCCTATCTCGACGGCTATTCTGTTCCTTTCCCTTCTCAGCTGGTTAATTTTTCTGAGGTTCTCCCTCCATTTTTTGTCAAGCTCGAGAATTTCATCAATCCATTTGAGCTTTTCAAGTTCACCGCGCTTTATAAGGTCACCTTTAACAATGTCGGGATTTTCACGAATGAGCTTTATGTCAAGCATATCATTCACCTAAGAATTTAAAGAGAAAGAGAAGTTTAAAAATCATTTGCTTATTAGAGGGATAATCAACCAAACAGTATTACATCGACTTCCTCTCCCTCATCGAGTATCTCAACGTTCTCTGGCACCTCTATGAACCCATCTGCATCAATGAAGCTTGTGACAGCGCCGCTTCCCTTTAGTATCGGCACGGCTTTATCATTTTCAATTCTTACCGGCAAGAACTGCCTCCTTCCTTTTACAGAGAAAACTTTGTGAGCAAGCTTTTTCTTAACTTTCTTGTGCTCTTGTCCCTGGCCAAGAAGCTTCCTAATGAGAGGAGCGACCAGCAAAGTGAAGTTGGTTAAGCATGAAGTTGGATAACCCGGCAGACCAAAGATTGGTTTTCCATCTATGAGTCCAATTATCGTTGGCTTGCCTGGCTGAATAGCTATGCCGTGAACCTTTATCTCACCGAGTTCTTCAATTATTGAGGCTGTTAAATCCCTGATTCCTCCGCTTGCTCCTCCTGAAAGGATTATCATATCATACTTTAGTCCTTCAAGTATTTTCTCTTTTAAGCTTTCTTCGTCATCCTTCGCTATTCCCAAGAAATATGCTTCGCCACCAAGCTCTCTTACGGCATCACTTATCGCCCTGCCATTTATGTCATAAATCTGACCGTATTTCAGCTCTTTGCCCGGCAAAATAATTTCATTCCCCGTGCTTATCACAGCGACTTTTGGCTTTGCAAAAACCTTGACTTTTTCAAATCCTACCGCAGAAAGCAGAGCAGTTTCTTTGAAGCTCAGCTTTGTCCCTTTCTTCAGCAGAAGCTTTCCTTTTGGTATATCTGCTCCAGCTTTCATGACGCCATAATCGGGGTACACTGGCTTGTATATGACTACCCATTCATTCTCTCTGTCAACTTCCTCGAAAGGAATGACGGCATCTGCCCCCTTTGGCAGAGAAGCACCTGTTGAAATGTAAGCACTTTCTCCATCTTTTATCTCTATCTTTGGGGTATCTCCAGCGTTTATTTCCCCAACAACTTTTAATTTTACAGGATTTGTTTCACTTGCACCCCATGTATCTTTGCTTTTCACAGCATACCCATCAACGGTTGACCTATCGAACGGAGGAACATCAATTGGGCTCTCTATGTCTTCAGCCAGAACTCTTCCTAAGACTTCCTCAAGCTTGATCTCTTCAGTATTGGGCTTTAAGGGAAATGAGTTAATGACCTTCAATGCCTCTTCGAGCGGGACAACCTTCAGGAATGCCATGGGACCACCCTAAAAAGCTCAATCACTTTAATAAAAAAGCTTTAGGTAAGCACTTTAGTTTACCTTGTCATTTTAATCCTCAACCTTTTTAATACCTAACTGCGTATCACAAACCATGAGAGTTGCGATTGTAACAAGAAATGCCCGCGTGTACTATATCGCTTCAAAGGTGCTTAAGGAATATAAAATTCCATTTTACAGCCTCCGCTTAGATGAGAAGATACCTTTTGACGTTGAGGTGGTTCTGACAAGCGAGGAAGATTACGATAAAATCAACTTTCCAGTCAAGATAATTGTTAAGAACGAGAACTTTATAGATGAACTTTTGGCGAGACTTGAGGGAAGGAAGAGATTCAAAAAGGTCTTCATTGCAATAGATCCTGGAGAGAGGCCCGGAGTTGCAGTCGTTGGAGATAACAGGGTGGTTGAAGTCTACCATTTGAAGAGCCCCAAAGACGTGGATGTGATTCTTAATCTTCTTGAAAAGTATCCAAAAGCGAGGATTAAGATTGGGCACGGAGCAAAAAGGCACCGCATATTAATGCTTAAAGCACTTGCAAGAATTTTGGGTGAAAGCTATCCAGTGATCATTGTAAACGAGAGAGGAACGACACCTAAAGTGGGCGGTGTTGAAGGCTCTCAGGTTCAGGATATAGTTGCATCAATCAACATAGCTTTAAGGGAAGGGAGAGAAGTTAAAATTGGAGAATTGATTTACACAAACGAGCCAACTAAAAGGGAGATTGAGCATATAAAAAGCAAAAGTAGAATTATGAGTGGAGGTAGGATCACAATTTCATCTGAGCTTGCACGTGAGGTTGCTAAGGGTAATTTAACGTTGGAGGAAGCAATTGAAATTCACCAAAGGAGGGGTAAAAATGATTTTAGGAAAAAGAGATGAGGTTAAAGATGAAATTAAGCTTAGAGTAGCCGAAGCTTTGAAAAGAGACGTTGGGCGAGGGATAGTCAGATTTGACAGAAAATATCAGCGGGAGTTAGGTGTTGAGCCTGGGGATATAGTTGAACTCATAGGAGAGAGGAGTACAGCAGCTATTGTTGCAAATGCTCATCCAGATGACAGGGGTCTGGATATAATCAGGATGGACGGGTATATCAGAAGAAATGCCAAAGTCAGCATCGGGGATTATGTGACTGTTAGAAGAGCCGAAGTTAAAGAAGCAAAGAAAGTTGTTCTTGCACCTGCCCAGAGAGGAGTTCTAATTCAGATTCCTGGTGATATGATCAAACAAAACCTTCTTGGCAGACCAGTTGTGAAAGGCGACATTATAGTTGCAAGTGGAAGAGAAGAGTTCTATACGGGTTCTCCTTTTGATGAGTTCTTTAGAGGATTTTTCGAAGCACTTCCACTGGCTTTTGGTGAGCTGAAGTTTATTGTCGTGAACACAAATCCCAAAGGGATAGTCCAAATAACATACAACACCGAAATTGAAGTTCTTCCTCAAGCGGTTGAAGTTAGAGAAGAGAAGGTGCCGGAGGTTACATATGAGGACATTGGCGGTCTCAAGGATGCGATTCAGAAGATCAGGGAGATGGTTGAGCTACCGCTAAAGCACCCAGAGCTCTTTGAGCGCTTAGGGATTGAGCCACCCAAGGGAGTTTTGCTCTATGGTCCACCAGGAACAGGTAAGACTTTGCTTGCGAAGGCTGTGGCAAATGAAACTAACGCTCACTTCATAGCTATCAACGGTCCAGAAATCATGAGTAAGTTCTACGGTGAGAGCGAGGAAAGACTGAGAGAGGTCTTTAAGGAGGCCGAAGAAAACGCTCCAAGTATAATTTTTATTGATGAAATTGATGCAATTGCACCAAAGAGAGAAGAAGTTACTGGGGAAGTTGAAAAGAGAGTCGTTAGCCAGCTTTTGACCCTAATGGATGGACTGAAGAAAAGAGGAAAAGTTATTGTCATAGCCGCAACAAACAGACCTGATGCAATTGATCCAGCTTTGAGAAGGCCCGGAAGATTTGATAGGGAAATTGAAGTAGGTGTTCCAGACAGACAGGGAAGAAAAGAAATCCTCCAGATTCACACGAGAGGAATGCCTCTTGAGCCGGACTACGATAAGCAGTTAGTTTTGAAAGTTCTCAAAGGCTTACTCAGGGAGGAGCGCTTTGACAAAGAGAAGCTCGAAGACATAATCAAGAAAGTTGAGAAAGCTAAAGATGAAGATGAGATAAAAGAAATCCTCAAGAGCGATGGGGAAATTTACCGCGAAGTTAAGACCAAGCTGATTGACAAGATGCTTGATGAGTTAGCTGAAAAGACGCACGGATTCGTGGGTGCAGACTTGGCAGCTTTAGCAAGAGAAGCCGCAATGGTCGTTCTGAGAAGGTTAATCCAGGAGGGTAAAATTAATCCAGAAGAAGAAAAGATTGCGCCAGAAGTTCTTCAGGAGCTGAAGGTTACTAAGAAAGACTTCTATGAAGCTTTGAAAATGGTTGAGCCATCTGCTTTGAGAGAAGTAATGCTTGAAGTTCCAAATGTTCACTGGGAGGATATAGGAGGTCTCGATGAAGTCAAGCAGGCACTCAGGGAGGCAGTTGAGTGGCCGCTCAAATACCCAAAGGCGTTTCAGCGTTTAGGAATTAATCCTCCGAAGGGAATTCTCCTTTACGGACCGCCGGGAACTGGTAAGACCATGCTTGCTAAAGCTGTTGCAACAGAGAGCGAGGCTAACTTCATTGGAATTAGAGGTCCAGAAGTTTTGAGCAAATGGGTTGGTGAGAGCGAAAAGAGAATTAGAGAAATTTTCAGGAAGGCAAGGCAGGCTGCACCAACCGTGGTGTTCATTGATGAGATTGATGCAATTGCTCCGATGAGGGGAAGCGATGTCAACAGGGTTACTGATAGGATAATCAACCAGCTATTGACAGAAATGGATGGATTGGAAGAGAACAGTGGGGTTGTTGTTATTGCGGCAACTAACAGACCTGACATTTTGGATCCAGCTTTGCTCAGGCCCGGAAGGTTTGATAGGTTGATCTTGGTTCCAGCACCAGACGAAAAAGCAAGATACGAAATTCTAAAAGTTCACACGAGAAGAGTGCCTTTGGCGGAAGATGTGAACTTAAGAGAGCTTGCCAAGAGGCTTGAAGGTTATACAGGAGCGGATATAGCAGCTCTTGTAAGAGAAGCAGCAATGAACGCTTTAAGAAGAATTGTTGCAAAAACACCTAGAGAGCTCATTGAAGAGCAAAGTGAAGAGTTTCTTGAAAAACTCAAAGTCTCGCGGAAGGACTTTGAAGATGCTATGAAAAAGATAAGGCCGAGCGTTACAAAGTACATGATCGAGTACTACAAACAGTTCGAAGAAAGCAGGAGGGCATCAAAGGAGAGAAAGGAGATGGACTACTTCACAGGCTGAGTGGGGATTTGCTTTTTATTTTTCATCTCACTTTTCAGTTTCTGCTTATGCAGAAAAGATTTTTATACAAAAAACCCGACTAATAGTATAGTTTAAAATTCTGAGGTGGCAAAGATGGTAAAGATAAAGGCTTCAAAGCTTAGGGATGTTGAGCTCATTACAGACACGGGGATAAGGCTCGGATGGGTTTATGATTTGAGCTTTGATGAAGAAACTGGGGATTTACTTGTAATTGTAGCTGAACCGGATGAAGATTTAGATACAAGTGAATTTGTCACTGATCATGAGGGATTGCTTTTAATCCCAATAAGTGCCGTCAAGAGCATTGGAGAAGTGATAATAATTGACTCCTCAAAGTTGGCAGTTAAATCTAAGCTCAGAAGATTGAGGACTGTGAAAGAAAAGCTCCAGTCTCCTTGATCCTCCTTCTGTTTAATACCCTTCGTAAAGTCTATATGCCAAAAACTTTGGT
>JALTMZ010000006.1 GCA_027001105.1 Thermococcus sp. | reverse complement strand
AAGAGTACATAGGCAAGATCAAAAAGGGAAATGGTGAGAAAAAGTGATAGCAGAAGATGAAAAAGTTCTGCTGGTTGATCCCAGGGGAAAAAGATATCTGATAACTGCAAAGAAGCAGGAGTTTCATACTGATCTGGGGAAGATAAACCTTAGTGAAATAATTGGGAAAAAGTTTGGAGATGTTATCGAATCACATAAGGGATATAAGTTCAAAATTTTGAAGCCCAGAATAGTTGATTTCATTGATAAAATGAAGCGCGGTCCTCAGATAATTCACCCCAAAGATGCAGCTCAAATTGTTGCTTTTGCGGGAATCTCCCCAGGGGATTTTATAGTGGAAGCTGGAGTCGGAAGCGGTGCGCTAACTCTTTTCTTGGCAAACATAGTTGGACCTAACGGAAGAATAGTTAGCTATGAAGTCAGAGAAGACTTTGCAAGGCTTGCATGGAAAAACATTGAATGGGCGGGTTTTGATGACAGGGTTACTATAAAGCTCAAGAGCATTTACGATGGAATAGACGAGAAAGAGGTTGATCACATAATTCTTGACTTGCCTCAGCCAGAGAGGGTTATTGAGCACGCTGTAGAAGCATTAAAGCCGGGAGGATATTTTGTGGCATACACTCCATGTATAAACCAAGTTGCTCGCCTTTATGAAAAGCTGAGAGAGTTCAGGGAGTATTTCATGAGACCCAAAACTATTGAATGCTTAGTCAGAGAGCAGGAAGTTAAGGAAGAATGCATAAGACCAAGAACAAGGATGATTGCACACACAGGATACATAACATTTGCGAGAAAGATTTAGTCAGCAGAGAGGGAGGTTCATCACCACCTCAGCGTACCGTGAGGTTCATCCCCAATTCTGAAATTTAGGCTCCTCTTTTTAGGATTTTTGGTTAAGGATGGTTATTGCAAAATTTTCTTCAATGTTGTTAACCTTTGGTTAACAATACTTTTATAAATACCTCATGTTCACAACCTTTGTAAATGCTCAAGAATGAGCACATGTACGGGGGTGTTCATTGTGTATAAGATCTTAGAAAGAAAGGAGATTGCAATGAGAAATGTTTGGTTTAAAGTTCACGCTCCACACATAGTTAGAAAACTCCAACCAGGTCAGTTTATAATTGTTAGAGCTTTCGAAAATGGGGAAAGGATACCCCTTACCCCAGTCACGTGGAGCAGGGAGGAGGGATGGATAGGGCTTATTGTATTCACAAGAGGAAAAACAACGATGCAGATAAACACTGAGCTCAAAGAAGGGGATTACTTCCTTAACATTGCTGGTCCGCTTGGTAACCCAGCTCCGATGAAAAACTACGGAAAAATACTTGCTATAGGATTGTATACGGGTATAGTCGAAGTGTTCCCAATAGCAAGAGCATGGCAAGAAATTGGAAATGAAGTTCATACCCTTCAGGTAACCTTCGAACCCATGATCCTCTTAAAAGACGAACTCGAAAAGACCGTTTCAAAACACACTGCTGTAGGTGTTCCGCTTAATCCAGAGAAGAGCTTCCCCGAAAATATGAAAAATGTAACTGCCAAAGCAAGAGAAATAGTCAGAGACATGATAAGAAAACTTAAACCAGATTTAGTGTTTATGGTTGGACCCGTCGGTGATCAGAAAGTGATTTTTGAGGTTGTTAAGGAATTCAATGTTCCAATGCTTGTTGATCTACATCCGATTATGGTTGACGGAACTGGTATGTGTGGTGCTTGTAGGGTTACTGTTGGAAGGCAGATCAAATTTGCTTGTGTTGATGGTCCAACTTTTAATGCATATGAAGTTGATTTTGACGAGCTGATCAAGAGGTCTGGCTATTATAGGGATTTTGAGATGAGGGCAATGCAAGAATACATGCAAAAGCTTCAAGGAGGTGCACAGTGATGGCAAAGAGGAAGCTCATAAAAAACAGAGTTCCCACTCCTGAAAGACCGGCTTATGAAAGAATCAAGAGTTTTGAAGAAGTCAATTTGGGATACAACTTTGATCTTGCCTTAATGGAAGCTGAGCGCTGCCTGCAAAAAAAAAAAAAATATGCTCCGTGTAT
>JALTMZ010000005.1 GCA_027001105.1 Thermococcus sp. | reverse complement strand
TTCTTTTCCTTAAATTTCCTTGGCTCCATTCTAATTGATCTGCTCACAGCTTCCTTTGGCTTGTGGATAATCCACTCCTCACTCATTAGGTGCTTCTTTCTCTCAATGCTCACAGGCTCAACAGCAATCTCGTTTAGAGCATCTCTTATAGCTTCTATAGCTTTTCTTGCTTCTTCTTTGTCCATTCTACTAAGTTTAATCTCATTTCCGTCCTCTTTCTTGATTATGAACTCTGAATACATTTTGCCAACTTTCACATAAACGAGTTCGAGCTTCTCGTAGGGAACAGCTATCAGCTCATATCTCCCTAAAATCTTTTCATCAACGTACAGAATTCTCCTATCTGTTACAACCAACCACTTAGGCTTTGCTTCTAAGCTGAACTTCTTTTTTATAGCATAAAGAACATCTTCATCCGGATAAAGGTTCTCTAAAATACCTTTTGGAAGTTTTCCACCCATAAGATTCACCTTTCCATAGTTTGTGGAAATCATATATTAAGCTTTGCACACATCTGAGTGGTTTTGAAGGGGTGATGAGTTCAGAGAAACTTTTATTATTGTTTAACCTTTTATTTTTTGGTGATGTTATGGACTTCGAGCGAAAAGTCCTCATTGGGATGGTTCATCTCAAACCTCTGCCGGGCTCCTATCTTTACAGGGGGAATTTTGATGAAGTGCTGGAGCATGCTATTAAAGAGGCTAAAAAGCTTGAAAAAGCTGGTTTTGATGCCGTAATGGTCGAGAATTTTGGAGATGTGCCTTTTCCAAAGACCGTTGAGAAAACAACAATTGCGGCGATGAGTGTTATTGCAAAAGCCATCCGAGAGGAAGTTTCTCTTCCTTTGGGCATAAATGTCCTGAGGAACGATGGGATAGCAGCTTACTCAATAGCCTATGCTGTGAAAGCGGACTTCATAAGAGTGAACGTGCTAAGCGGAATTGCATTTACTGATCAGGGAATAATAGAAGGCATAGCCTATGAGCTGGCAAAGCTGAGGAAGTTCTTGCCGAGCAAAATAAAGGTTTTTGCAGATGTTCACGTCAAGCATGCATATCACTTTGGAGAATTTGAAGATGCAGTGAGGGATACGGTGGAGAGAGGCTTAGCTGATGCTGTAATTATCAGCGGAAAGGCAACTGGAGAGCCTGTTGACCTCAAGAAACTCGTACTTGCCAGGAAAATTTCCCCAGTTCCCGTAATAGTGGGCTCAGGAACAACTTATGACAATCTTCCAAAGCTATGGGGATATGCAGATGGTTTCATAGTGGGAACGTGGATTAAGAAAGAGGGAAAAACAGAAAATGACATAGATTTCAAAAGAGCCCGGAAACTTGCTGAACTAATGGAAAATCTTCGAAAATTAAACCAATAATTCCTTCTTTTTTGAATTTTCTTTTCCGAAAAGTTTATTAAATACAAGAACGTAACATGCAGAAATCAAAAGATTTATTCCACTTTCTTTTTCTGCGAATAGTGAGGACATTCTCGGTCTCCCCGAGGTGTTCTAAAGGGAGGTTAAGAAATGAACTATAGTGTATCGGCTGTTTTTGCCGAATTTCAGGGAGGACCTGTTCTTGCACCGCCCAACGAATCTGCAGAAACAAGAACTTCGTGTGCACATACTGAGGATGAAGCATGTCATCGCTTCGTTGAAGCTTACAACAATGTTATACGCCTTCAGCAGGCGAATGCTTCAAGCGAAGAGCTCAAAAAGGCTTACGCTGTCTATATTGAAGCAAAAGCATGCTATGAGTCCTTTTCAGAAGAGAACTCAACCACAAGTGTCGTGGAGGGAAAGCTTGAGGATATCCACGAGGCTGTGCTATCCTCGGAGGGAGATATGGTATTAAAATTCTATACAGGAAAAACAGTGGTAGGATGGAGCGGTGACTGGAGCAGGGCGGATGTTGGTGTTGAGCCATGGTGCGTTGATTATCCAGCCCTTCTTGGCCACTACATAAATCTCGGGGAGAAGGAGATCGAGGATCTGACGATGTCAGAGATATCAAGTTCGGGATATCCAGGAAGCGAGGTTGGAGGAGAGATTAAACCCGGATATGTCTATGTGAACAGAAGCTCCGATGGAACGTACACGGCCTTTGAAGTGATTTCACATAAGAGGATTTGTAGAGTGCGGCCACAAAATTGTGATAGCCTACAGAAATATAGGGAGGTGAGAAAATGGGATTGCTCAAAAAGCTCATAACAGGGTTCATTTTGCTCATAGTCATCGGCATAGTCGGTGTCTTCGGAGCACAATATTACTATACCCATGCCTATGAACAGGTTCCAGTCGAGGTCAAAACCGAGAGCGTGACAGGTGATGTGTTCTACCTCTCAAACGTTCTTGAGCCCGGTAAATACCTTATAAAAGCAGATAGTGAAGGCATCGTTGAGAAAATAACAATACTCGATGAAAATGGGAATGTGCTTACAGAATCGGAGACGGACAATCTGATATACGGCTCATCACAGCGCTTTCAAGTCAGGATAGACTATAAAGCAACAACAAATGGGCCTTACAAAGTCTCTGTTGGGATTTACAAGCTTGTAAAAAAGTAGCCTTCCTTTTTTATTTTATATTTTTAGCTTATTTTTCACTGCAGAAAGATTAATATTAGAGATTTTAATTTTTATATCAGGTGACGTTCATGGGGAAGTACTTTGGAACAAGCGGGATCAGGGAAGTTGTTAATGAAAAACTAACCCCAGAACTTGCTTTAAAAGTTGGAAGGGCTTTGGGAACTTTTCTTGGAGGGGGAAAAGTTGTCGTTGGGGTTGATACAAGAACATCAGGGGAAATGCTGAAGAATGCACTAATTGCAGGGCTTTTAAGTACCGGCATTGATGTCATTGACATTGGTCTCTCCCCTACCCCTTTGACGGGCTTTGCGATAAAGCTTTACGAAGCGGATGCTGGAGTAACAATCACAGCATCACACAACCCCCCGGAATACAACGGAATCAAGGTCTGGCAGCCCAATGGAATGGCATACACGAGTGAAATGGAGAATGAACTTGAGAAAATCCTTGAGAGTGAGAGCTTTAGGAAAGTTGCTTGGAATGAAATTGGAAAGCTGAGCTATGCAGATCCAAAAGAGGAATATATCAAAAGGATTTTGGATATAATTAAGCTCAAAAATTCCTACACTGTTGTTGTTGATACGGGAAACGGTGCAGGCTCTCTCGTTAGCCCGTATCTTCAGAGGGAGCTCGGAAACAAAGTTATAAGCCTCAATGCTCACCCTTCCGGGTACTTTGTCCGTGAGCTGGAGCCTAATGCGAAAAGCCTTGAGTGGCTTGCCAAAACTGTGAAAGTTATGAAGGCTGATGTGGGCATAGCCCATGACGGAGATGCCGACAGAATCGGCGTTATTGATGATCAGGGCAGCTTTGTTGAGTATGAGGTTATGCTGAGCTTAATCTCAGGCTACATGCTGAGGAAGTTTGGAAAAGGGAAGATAATTACAACGGTTGATGCTGGCTTTGCTTTGGACGATTACGTTAAGCCCTTGGGAGGAGAAGTTGTTAGGGTCAAGGTGGGAGATGTTGCTGTTGCTGAAGGCATAGTTAGGGAAAATGCAGTCTTTGGCGGTGAGCCAAGTGGAACCTGGATAATGCCCCAGTGGAACCTCACTCCCGATGGTATCTTTGCCGGGGCTTTAGTTTTAGAGATGATTGACAAGCTTGGGCCTTTGAGCGAATTGGCCAAGAAAGTGCCGAGGTATGTTACAATGAGGGCGAAGATACCATGTCCAAACGAGAAAAAGGGGAAAGCCATGGAGATAATTGAAAGAGATGCCTTGAAGAGCTTTGAGTATGAAAAGTTAATCGACATAGATGGAATAAGAATTGAGAACTCTGACTGGTGGATTCTCTTCAGGCCAAGCGGAACAGAGCCGATAATGCGCATAACCCTCGAAGCTCACACAGAGGAGAAAGCAGAAGAGCTGATGAAAAAAGCGAAAGAATTGGTGGAACGGGCGATAAGGGAGGCTTAGTTTTGATCATATAGGTTTTTAAGCCTTTCAGCAAATCTCCTCGCTTTCTCTAAATCCCTCTCATTCGGATGTCCTTTGTTTATTCCGCCAATCTTTGCAAGCCAGCCGTTTGTATCCCAGCCCTTGCATGAGAACTCACCAACTATCTGGAAGCCTTTTTCTTTGAGCTTTTTCCTCAAAGCTCTGTGGTTGTACCACGGAATGTTCATTCCTGCTGTTGAGAAGATAAATGCCTTTTTCCCTTCTACTCTTGGAAGACTATCAACAAGCTTGAGGAGCGCCCAGTGATGTCTCCACCAGTAAATTCCAGAACCAAAACCTACCAAGTCATAGTCTGAAAGTTCTTCTGGCTTAACTGCCCAAGGCTTAACAGGCCGGGCATTTAGAACATCCCCCATGACCTTTGCTATCTTTTCTGTGTTTTTATGATGAATAGACACGTAAATTATAAGTGTTTTCATAATGCATCCCTGAGAATTTTCTCTATTCTTTCCAAACTTTCCTCTAAATCATCTTTATCGAACTCCAGATAAACTCCTTCAATCCTCCCCTTTAAAATCTCAAAGAGAATTCCTTCTCCTTCAACAAGCTTGAACTCCTTAATGACTTCCTTTGCCGCCTTAAATCTTTCTTTCTTTGAAAGCTTTTTAAACTCCTCCATCCTCTTATAGGGGTACTTTTCTGGGTCGCTTGAGGTGGTGTGGAAAACTCCGCATGTTGGGGATCCTTTAACCCCAATGAGAATTACCCTTGAAGGCTGCTCTTCCTCAATGCTCCTAACTATGAACTCAGCAACTCTCTTGGCATATTCTCTCATGCCAAGCTTTTCATAAAGTCCCCTGCTTGCTGGCAGCCTTGGAAAACCAAGAAGAATAAATTCGGGGCATGGATAAGCCAAAATTTTAAGGTAGTGATACTTCCCAAAGAGCCTTATTAGGGCGGAAGCTGCCCGATATTCCTTTTCTTTTGGACCCCTGTAAACCGTGAAAGGACTAAGCAGGCAGGGAGCAATAACTACAAGTGTGTTCAGAAATTCAAGAATCTTCTTAACTTCTTTTCTTAAATCCTCCAAAGTCCCTTCATTCACAATCACAAAATCTGCCAGGTCTTTAAGCTTGCTTGTATGGTAAAGCCTCTCCTCTTCATCATCCAACTTTTTAAAATCCTCAAAGCTCTTGATTGTTCTGTCTTTTTCTGCCTTTCTTTTAACCAATCTTTCGTATCTAAGCTCGGGTCTTGCCTCAACGTAAATAATGGCACCTCCCCTCCGCTTTATAGCTTCAATTTCTCCTCTTGAGCGGACACCATCAATGACAACATTTTTGCAATGCCTCATTTTATCCAAGGCAAGTCTGATTAAAATGTCTTCCCCATAAGTTTCCTTTAGATATCTCCCGTATTCAATCAGCTTATCTCTCGTTGGCTCGGCTTTCTGTGGAAGCTCGGGAATCCAGGAGTAAGCATCAACATCATGGGTCAGCAAATCTATAAGAGGATCGCTACATGAAATTCTGCAGAAACCATTTTCCTCAAGAAACTTTGCGATTGTAGTTTTTCCGGCTGCTATCTTCCCAACAACGCCAATAATCATTTTACCACCCCGTATTATCTTCTCCACCCTCTCCAAATTAAGTTTGCACCATCGGTTGACTCCATAAGACCCTCATAAACATAACTGACTACAAAGTCTACTAATGCCTTTTTATCAAGAATCACGGGCTTTTCAAAACCAAAGAAGTACTTCGCCTCAAAGAACCCCATGTGCAAAAATCGGAGCGGATTTAAAAGTGTAATGCTTTCTTTAAACTTCAAATCAAAGGGAAAGTCGGAAATTATAATCCTCAGACCTCTTTCCTTTGCGATTTCTATCAGCTTGTTTTCATCCGGAAACAGGATTTCTCTCGGTGAGCCTTCAATTGCTTCATACTCCCATTTTGGAAAAGCATATTTAATCCCGACTTTTACGGGAATTAGCCCGACTTTTTCGGCAAAGCCAACCATTGCTTTAGCATTGAAGCTTAAGAAAACCAAAGCTTCTCCGTTATCTTTAAGCTCTGGCCATTTCCTTGGGGGAAATTTAAGCTCTGCTTTAAGTATGGGGTTTAAAAACTCCAAATATGTGCCCTTAATCCTCCCAATGTTCTCCCTAACTTTTTTTCTCTTAATCAGCAGATCAAGTTTGGAATATACTGTGACTTGTTTCACCCCAAGCTCTTTCCTGAGCTTCCCAATCACAAAGCTGTTCCCTATGATTGCACTTTTATCGCTCCTATCTCTCGCTATAATGAACAGCTTATCCCCTTCGCTGTCATAGATAACCTCATCAATAAAAAAGGGAACATTCTCAAAGCCGTGCTTTTTTCTAATTTCTCTAACTTTTTCTGCAATGAGTTCTTTTGTGAACATCAAATCACCCTGTATGGCTCCATGCACTCGTAAATTTCCTTTGCTATTTTCAGTGCTTCTTCCTTGTCGTCAGTATCTTTTACAATGACCTTTCCGCTTGGGAATACGCTTATATCGTACTTTTTCTTAACTAAAGCTAAAAACCGCGTAACCCTCTTAATTTGAAAACCTCTTTCAGCTAAGCACTCACAGAGTTCCTCCATATCAATATCGTATTTTTCCTCTGGGGTTATGTTTATGGCTTTCATGCTTGTACATGGTCTTGCAATGAGCATAAGAATCACCGAATAAAGTTGGAACGTAGGGATAAAAAGGTTTGCGCTAAATGAAGAATCAAAGAAAAGAACTAACGCAAGCTTTTAACGAGCTCTTCCATGACGCTCAGGAAGGTTTCAACTTCTTCAATGCTGTTGTAGACATGGAATGAAGCTCTTACTGTTCCGTTGATTCCCAAGCGCTTCATCACCGGCAGGGCACAGTGGTGTCCAGAGCGAACCATTATGTTGTGCTCATCCAATATGGCAGCGACATCATGTGGATGCAAGGGTGGCACATTGAAGCTAACAACTCCAGCGTGTTTTTTCAAGTTTCTCGGCCCGTACCATGGAATTTCAAGCTCTGTTAGACCTTCAGTAGTTCTTTTAACGAGCTTGTGCTCCTGTTTTTCAATTTTATCGAGCCCGATCTTTTCAATGTACTTAATTCCTGCCGCTAATCCTATTGCCCCACCGATGTTCGGAGTTCCTGCTTCATATCTCTCTGGGGGGGCTGTAAGCTTGTAGCAGCAAAGGTCAACATCTTCAATGGTTCCCCCGCCCACCAGTGGAGGATCAAAGATATCAAACATCTCTTCATTAATGTACAGAACACCAATACCTGTTGGTCCTAAGGGTCCCTTATGACCTGAGAAGGCTAAAAAATCTGCGTGAATTTTTCTCACGTCAACCTCCATGTGTCCAACGCTCTGTGCCGCATCCACAACAAATATTGCTCCCTCCTCTTTTGCCATCTTGCCGATTTCCTCAACCTCATGGATGACTCCTAAAGCGTTAGAAACGTGCTGAACTGCAACGAGCTTTGCACCTTTGATCTTTTTCTCGGCATCTCCCAAGTCAAGGTTCCCCTCATCGTCTCCTTCAATGATCTCAAGCTTTGCTCCGTACTTTCTTGCAACTCTCTGCCATGGAAGCAGATCGGAGTGGTGCTCATAGGGTGTTGTCACTATTTTGTCGCCCTTCTTCCATTCCAGTCCGAGGGCAACCAAGTTTAGGCTTTCGCTTGTGTTTTTTGTGAAAACTATCTCCTCAAACTTTGCACCAATGAAGTCTGCAACGGTTTTTCTTGACTCCTCGTATTTGTGTGTTGCCATCTGGGACAGCCTGTGAACACCTCTGTGAACGTTCGCCCTGTATTTGAGGTAGTACTCGTCCATAGCTTTGACAACAGGAATTGGGGTCAAACTTGTGGCGGTATTGTCGAAATATATAACTTCCTGTGTAAGGGGAATGTCCTTTCTAACATCTTCTGGAATTCTCATTTCGAACCACCTATGAAAACTCGTTCAAGGGACTATAAAGGATTTGCTTCTCAAATATGTTCCATTTAATTGTTCTATTTTTGGAACAAAATTTTATAAATTATGGAACAAAATTGGTAATGGTGAAGGACTATGAAATCAAGGGAGATAGCTCTAATCGGAATAATGCTGGCCCTCAGTTTAATGCTAAATGTTTCTCCACTCAAGGTGCCAACTCAGTGGGGAATGACGATAGACTTAGTTGCAATACCAATAGTTGTTGTTTATCTCTTATTGGGCTTTGCAAGTTCCTTAGTATCTTTAGTGTTGCTCTTCGTTGGACTCAGCATAGTGTCTCCGGCATCATGGCTTGGTGCCAGCATGAAGTTCTTTGCAACGCTCAGCGTGATCTTAGGTCTCGAAATTGCAAAAAAGCTTACAAAATTCACTCCCCATGATTATACGGAAAGGCAGCTCTTTGCATTTATCGTTTCTGCTTATCTTATCAGCATTGTGATT
>JALTMZ010000004.1 GCA_027001105.1 Thermococcus sp. | reverse complement strand
ATCCTATTATGTTTGATTATGAGGGCAAATATAAATCACGAATTAACAATGGAATGTACCTGTTGTCATCGGATAAATCAAAAAAAATAGATAAACTGCTAAAAAAAGGAAAGGGAAATAAGAAACATAATATTCTATATAGATGTTGGATAAACCCGGCTAATTTTAAATGTGCTAAAGTTGAAATTAATTTTTTATCAGATAGTACACGTTTTGAAGTAAATTATCGAGATTGGATTGATTTAAACGGCAATCAATTCCCCCAAGCATCTTCTATAAATGTTACGACACCGTTTGATACGATTTCGTTAGAAATGAAATATAGCAGTAAAATTAAAGTTGATGTTCCGCAAAAAATGCAGTTCAAAGTAAACGAAAATTATACACCTTTTAAAGTCAATGAAAATAAGTAGATATATCGTATTTATTGTTTTTTTATTGGGATGTATTATCTCTCAAGCTCAAGGCTCTGCTGATAAACTCAAACAAAAAGAAAGAGAGCTTAAAAAGAAAATTGACAACATAATTGAGAAGAGAGCAGGAGAAATTGGAAAAAAGCCGAACAAGGTGTTCATCAGAGTTCAGAGAAACAAGTGGGGCAGTTGCTCCTCAAAAGGAAATCTAAGCCTGAACATAACACTTGCAGCCCTTCCAGAAGAGCTTTTGGATTATGTCATAACCCATGAGCTTGCCCATCTATTGGAGCTGAACCACTCCAAACGCTTCTGGAAGCTTGTGGCAAAAGCTCACCCCGACTATAAGAAAAAGAGGGATGGGCTAAAGCTGTGGTGGGTAATCGTTAATAACAACGAGCTGTGGAAAAAGATTTTGGGTGGGTAAAATGAAGGTGATAATCCTGGGCTCTGGCTCATATAGTGGAACTCCCAAACCTCTATGCAACTGTGAAAACTGTGTTAGAGCAAGGAAATACCCTCAATACAGAAGAACCAGATTTTCAGTCTTCATTCCGGAGATAAAAGCGTTGATCGATCCATCACCCGATCTGCACTACCACTTGGAACATTTGAACATGGATGTGAGAAGGGTTTTCATAACCCATGCCCACTTTGATCACATAGCTGGGCTTCCAGAACTGCAGATTTTCAAGGGAGTCAAGTTTTACTCGCACGAATATGCGGTAAATACTGCAAAGCACCTTCAAGAGCTTTTCTTAGGTGAGAGAGACTGGGAGTACATACCCTTAGAATTCAACCGCTGGTATGACTTTGGATTTAAAGTTTATCATTTTCCAACAGTACATCAACCAATAAAGGCTGCTGGAGGATTTGTTATTGAGATTGGAAAGAAGAAGATTGCAATTACTGGAGACACTGGGCCGGAGATTTTAGATGATGAGAATGCCATGGAGATTATGAAAGGATCCGACCTGCTCATAGCAGAAATGACTAAGAAACAGTCCGTACCAAAAACCCATCTTGGAGTTAAAGATGCAATAAAGCTGGCACAAAAAGTTGAAGCTAAGAAGACAGTTTTTGCCCACATAAGCCACAGCAACTACACTCAAGAGAAGCTTGAAGATATAGTTAGAGATCATGGCTACATGATTGCAAGGGACTTTATGTATGTGGAGATTTAAAAAGGAAATCATTCTCCAATAGCCTGCAGGATTATTCTCCTCCTTCTTGGTCTTACATCAAGCTCAACAAAGAATATCTGCTGCCATATCCCTCTGACCAGCTCCCCATCAATGATCGGCAGGGCTAATGAGGGTCCAAGCAGGGAAGCTCTCAGGTGGGAGTGAGCATTGTTGTCAATCAGATCATGCTTATAGCCCTGTCCTTTTGGAACGAGCTCTTTTAATATCCTTTTAAAGTCCTCAAGAAGCCCGCTTTCATGTTCAATCGTTACAACTGCACCTGTAGCTCCCGGGACAAATATTAAGACTTGTCCATTGGTTATTCCGCTTTCCTCTACAAACCTCTCAACCTCATGTGTTATGTCAACGAGGTCAATTTCTCCCCTTGTGGAAAGGTGAAGCTCCCTTCTTACCACTCTCATACCACCACCCCACGGTAACTCCAACTCCAAAGCCTATTAGGTTTGCGATCATATCATAGTACGAAA
>JALTMZ010000003.1 GCA_027001105.1 Thermococcus sp. | reverse complement strand
GAGTTATACCAAAACCAGTATTAAGTGAGACACTCAAGGATTTACTGGTGGTGAAAGTGGATGGAGATGATGTCATATCCAATCTTAGGGAACTTGACTATAAGTTGGTTTTGAGCTACTGGATTAAAAGCGAGAACGATCTTTCAAAATTCTACAAAGAACTTGCTCGCAAATCAAAAGAAGTAGGACTGGAAGAATGGGCATTTGACATGTTCACACTTCTCTCAGAGGAGTCAAAACGAGTTGAAAAGAAACTTAAAGAAATATATTCCAGAAAATTTGGCCCCATAGATGTAGAAAAACTCCCAGACTCTTTAATAAAAATCCCAGCATATATTAAAGAGTTTGACAATCCCCACAGCATCCTTGATATTTTAAAAAGTGCAATATATTGTGAGGAGCTCGCTGAAAACATCTGTCAGGTTCTCTCCCAAAAAGCTCCAACTGAATACGAGAAAGAACTTTTCAAATACCTTGCTTCTTCAGAAAGATGTCACCTGAGAATTCTCACGGAAAGATTCAATTATTATAAAAAGAAACTTAAAGCGGAAAGCTAAACTCCCATTTCCTTAGCTTCAGGGGGCTCTTCGATTAGATTATCGCTGTACTTGTTGTAGTCAGCCAGCAGAAATTCATCACTCATCCTCAATGCTTTCACTGCCTTTTCCTCCCCTGGAAACTTCTTCCCTGGACACACATCCACACACAGGGCACAGAACATGCACCTCGAAACATAATGCCTGATCTTCTTAAGCTCCGGGATCCACTCCATAGCATTAGCTGGACACACCAGTATGCACAACCTGCAGCCTATGCATCTTTCGGGAGTGTACTTCAGCTTTCCCCTGAAGCCTTCAGGAACTGGAACAGGAGGATTTATCTCTGCCTCTCCTCTCTGAACCTTATCAATAAGGGCTGTTACATTTTTAGGAGCATGCTTTACCGGAAACGGATTTGTAAAGGGTCTTTCCACAAGCTGTTTAAGGAACAGGAACATTGCCTTTGTTGGCATTCACCTCACCCCCAGCCAAACAAGTGCCAAACCGAGCAATGCAATTAAGTTCACATGAACCCAGAAAATCCGTGATGCCTGTTCGATTCTGAATCTTCCGAATGATGTCCTTACGATTGTCACTGCAGCTATGTAGATTATCAGTACTTTAAAGAGGAACCACAAGCTTTCAACAATGTAAAGCATGGCACCATTCAAGCTGATCCCGAAAACATAGCTGAATGTGAACGGTATGAATAGAACTGCTTCAATTGCTGCCATTGCAAACCCCCTAACAGCGTCAGAAAGATAAAACAGAGCCAAGTTCCTGCCACTATATTCTGCGAGCATACCCTCTGCTATCTCCGTTTCAGCCTCTGCGATATCAAAAGGAAGCTTGGCAAGTTCTGCAGGAGTTACAACTAACAGTGCTATGAAAAGCAAAACGACTCCCAATGCTGCCACTGGAGAAACCATTGTCCAAACTGGAGTCGATGCGATCGTTGTGAGGGAGAAGCTCTTATACAAAAGTGCAAACCCAATGATCACAATGGCCAAAGGCATTTCATAGCTCATCATGAGCACCATTTCTCTCTGTGCTCCAACAGAGGAAAACGGACTTCCCGAAGAAAATCCTCCAACTGCCATAGCTAAAGATTGGAGTGTCAGCAGATATAGTATCACTATCAGGTCTCCATACCCCTCAAGGGGCGCCTTAAGGATACCAAAGGGGATGTAAAGTAGCAGGGTCATTGAAGATGCAAATGCCAGAATGGGCATTGCATTAAAGAGCCATTTTACGGCGTTTTCCGGCACAACTGTTTCTTTGAGCAACAATTTCCCAACATCCCAGAAAGGCTGCCTTATAGGCGGACCAATTCTTGATGTCATTCTCGCTGATATCCTTCTGTCGATACCTTTATAGGTCAGTCCAAGAAATATACCAAGTATTGGGAAGGCAACTGCATAGAATAAAGTCTCGGGGGTCATCCTCTCACCTCCTTCTCAATTTTCCTTGTCTTTTCAACTGCCTTCTTGTGGATATATTCGTAGCCGAGAACTTTGCCTTCTGGTGTCTTCAATAAGGCAACCCTGTCGTTACAGCACATGCACGGATCGATGTATGCTACAACTATTGGGATATCAGCAACTTCCGCTCCAAGCAGGAGTGGAGCCCAGCTGTTAATGTTGTTGTAACTCGGGGCAATCACCTTCCAGACACTTGGTCCATCTCTACCATCAAACTTGAGGTAGTGCACAACCTCTCCTCTCGGCGCCTCATGGGCACCAATTGCTTCGCCTTTAGTTCTTCTAATTTTTGCCAAGAGTGCCGGATAATTGGGAATAGCAAGTATCTTGCCCTCTGGAAGGTTGTCAACACAGTATTCGATGATATCCAAGCTCTGCTCTATTTCATAAATCCTGACCATGGTGATATCGTAGGCATCTCCCTTAGCCTCTCCGACTATATCCTGTGGGACTACTGCCCTAACATCAATGTCAGCATAGGCATCGTACGGCATATCCTGCCTGATGTCCATTCTGATTCCAGCAGCCCTTGCAACAGGACCCACAACATTCAGCTTAAGTGCCATCTCTTTTGAAAGTTGGGCAACTCCTCTTGTTCTTGCTTTATAGACAGGGTCTGAGAGAATTATCTCCTTCATCTGCTCTGTAAACTTCCAGTAGTAGGTAATTGCATCTTTAATTGCCTTTATGTGCGATTCCTTGAGGTCTCTCCTTACACCTCCGATCATATACACAGAATAATTAATTCGGTTTCCAGTGAGAAGCTCCAGCAAGTCAAGAACCTTTTCCCTTCCTTTCCATGTCCAGAATAAAAGCGAGTCAAATCCCATTTCGTGGGCAATAACCCCCAGCCAAAGAATGTGCGAGTGTATCCTTTCAAGTTCTGCTATTATCGGACGTATGTACTGTGCTCTTGGAGGCGCCTCTATTCCAAGGGCCTTTTCGGCTGTCACAACGAAAGCATATGGATGGGAGATGGAACAGATGCCACATATCCTTTCCGATAGGTATAGAGTCTGAATGGCGTTCCTCTTCATCCCCATATACTCTATTCCTCTGTGAGCAAATCCTCTTTTAACGTCAACCCTGACGATTCTCTCCCCCTCAACCTCTGCCTCAACGCGTATAGGCTCTTTGAGAGCAGGATGGATGGGCCCTATAGGAATATAGTAAGCAGTCTTAGGCATTCCCCTCACCTTTCTTTCTTATTTCCTTAACGCTCTTGTGTGTATGCTTAATCATATCCTCAACACCATATTCGTCCCTTCTCCATGGATACTTCCCCTCTGGCCAGTCATCAGGCAAGAAGAGGTGTCTCTTGTTCTTTAAGCCTTCAAACTCAATGCCGAGCATTTCTCTAATTTCCCTCTCATTTGTTTCCGCACCAGGCATTAAGTCCGTTATCGTGGGGAGAATTAGACTGTCTTTCGGCAGGTCGAACTTTAATGTTATGCTTATTTCGCCCCATGGATTGGAGTAGAACACACCAAATGAGTATATCATCTTTATGATATCCCCACCATTATCCTCTCCAGATATGAGATGGAGATGAGGGTAATCCAGTGAGAATATCGTTTCAACTGCTTTCCTAAATGCTGACCTGTCAATTTCTGCCCAAACTTCATAGAGTTTCCTCTTTCTTCTAATTCCCATCTCATATTCCCTGATTTCATAGTTAAGCAATGCATCACCAAGTGATTCTTTCAGTTTTTCAATGACCTCTTCAATGTTCATTCTTTCTTCCCCTCCAGTTCTTTTTCTAACTTCTCCAACTTGAGCCACGCCTTAACAACGGCATCTATGATTGCTTCTGGCCTTGGTGGGCAGCCGGGAACATAGACATCAACGGGTATTATCTCATCAATTGGACCTGCTATGTTGTAGGAATCATAGAAGACCCCACCGCTTGTTCCGCAGTTTCCAACCACAATTACTGCCTTTGGGTCTGGCATCTGCTCGTATATTCTTCTCAGTTTATCTGCAAAGTCCCTTGGGATCGCTCCAGTAACTAAAAGCACATCTGCATGCCTTGGACTGCCAGCAAGCTTTATCCCAAATCTTTCAACATCGTATCTTGGCGTCAGAAGTGCAACAATTTCAATATCACATGCATTGCATGAACCTCCGGATGCATGGAAAACCCAAAGAGAGCGTTTAAAGTTTGTCAGCTTACCCACGCTCACGCACCCCCTACCAGAAGGAAGAGTATTACAGTTCCAACCCCAAGATACCAAAGGATATAGTCCCTAACATCTCCTGTATGAATAGCTTGAAGAACTTTATAATACTCTTTAAGTGCCTCTATAAACCCCCAGTAGATATCGCTTGCTCTTACCTGAATCTTCTCTTTGGACGGTTCCGCGTTACCGCTTAAATATGGCTTTACCTGCTCGCTTTCTTTCTTATAACTTGGATTGCCCCTGGAATAAATTACGTAACCGATTAAGGTAAAGAGTATAAGGAAAGCAAGCCACAACAATGGGCTCCAATATCCTGAGCCAGTTACAAGTTTTGATATCATGCCAAACCACCCCATGACTGATATTGCGCAACGTTGATGAGGGCATCCACAGCTGGATACACGATTTTATTCAGCACAACGTCCGGGAACAGACCGAATAGTATACAGAGCAATGCCAAGATTACCATAGCCACTATCATCGGCCTTGGGACTTCTCTTACGTTCTCAAACTTCTCCAATGGTGGTCCTAAGAATGCCGACGCAAACACTTTAACGAATGAAGCAAGAGTCAATATACTCGTGACCATTGCAAATACCGCCAATAGCGGATTCAATCTGTAAGAGCTTTCATAGATTAGGAATTTACTTGCAAATCCGTTGAAAGGCGGCAAACCAGATATGGCTGCAGCACCAACAATGAAGCACAAAGTTGTAATGGGCATCTTCCTCGCTAATCCTCCCATCTCATTGAGATTCCTTGTCCCGGTTACGTAGAACAGTGCACCAGCAGTCATTAAGAGCAAGCTCTTGTAGATTATGTGGTTTATTATGTGGAAGATTCCTCCAGCCATTGCCGTTCTCCCGAACTCTGCCAATGCATCGGAATTATGGAGAACCGTTAAGCCGACACCAACACCAAGGAGCATGTAGCCAGTTTGTGAGATAGCGTGGTAGCTCATAAGCCTTTTTACATCTTTCTGAACCAGAGCCATTGTGACACCAATGAACATCGTCAAAACACCAAGGACTGACATTATCCATCCAACTCTCTCTAAGCTGATTGATACGTTTGCAAAGAGTGTGAAGCTGACTCTAAAGAGGGCATAGAGGCTTGCATAAGTAGACACCAGCAAGACTGGGTTTATACCTGCCGGAACTTCAGTGTATGCATCGGGAACCCAGTAGTGCATTGGAACCGAACCGCACTTCATGGCAAACGAAGCAAATAGCAGGCCAAATGCTATCATGTCAAGGGTACTGAGGGAAACCTGTCTGCTTATGTAGGCTAAGTTTAAGTTACCGTATTCACCATAGAGGATTCCAATGGCAAAGAGAACCATCAAAGATGCAACGGCACTCACTATCAGATATTTAATTCCAGCTTCACTCGCTTCACCGCGGTAGTTTCTGAATCCAACCAACGCTGAGCCAGCAATTCCAGCTATTTCTAAGAACACGAAGAGGTTGAAGAGATCTCCTGTGAGAACCATGCCGAGAATGCCCACTTCTAACAGAAGCAGCAGTGCATAGTATTTTTCCAAGCCGCTCTCCGCTTTAACATGACTGTATGAATAGAGGGCACCAACAAAGCTCATTAGAGTCGCTGAAATTGCCATGAAAGCTCCAATGCCGTCAATCTCGAACATAATTCTTATCGGCACTTTATAGCCTGAAGGCAGAACAATGGTTGGTTTATCTGCGCCGAAAACATACACTATAATACCATGCAACCTGACTTGGTACATCAGCATAAGGGAGAGGATTACCGTAATGGCAGTTATCAGTATAGCCCATACCGCCGCAATGCTCTGCTTTTTCTTGAACAGAGGTGCAATGAACGCTCCAAAGAGGGGAATTGCTATTATTAATGCCGGTAAGTGCTCAATCATCCTCTCAACCTCCTGATCTTTGTAACGTCAAGGGTTCCATAGTGCTTGTAGATGTTCACAGCAAAGGCAAGCATTAAGGCCGAGACAGCAACACCTATGACGATGCTCGTAAGTGTTAGTGCCTGTGGAGTCGGCAGAACCATATTTTGTGGGTTTGCAGCCTCCGGGGGTGCCAAAGTATAGATTGGAGCATAGCCACCTTTTACATATCCAAGAGCGACCAAGAACAAGTTTACTGCTCCTTCCAAGATTTCAATACCTATGACGACCTTGATTAGATTTCTCTTGAACCCTATTGTGTAAAACCCTATTGCCAAGAGGAGTGCGACAACTATGAACGGAAAATTAACCCAGATGCTACCATTCATCCCTCTCCCTCCTCATGATTAGGAAGAACACCAGCACTATGCTTGTAAGGCCTGCAAGAACCTTAATACCGACAAAGATGTTCATGTACGGAAGAGTACCACCTGTGTTTAGATAACCCGGATTTATCCCAGTTGGAGTTTTTCCTCCAAATAGTGGGAATCCACTGTTTGCAATTATGTTTTTGAAGAACGTGTAGCCAGCAAATCCCAGACATGCCATTCCAAGGAATCCCAGTGCTCCAATGCTTTCAAATACACTGAGGGGGGCTTTCTCAAAGAGGCTTTTAACAGCATCGTATTTGTTTGCCACTATGAGCAACGCTAAACCACTTGCAAAAACTGCTCCCCCCTGAAAGCCTCCTCCCGGTGTTAAATGACCATGGAGTATAATGTAGCTACCAAAGACAAGTATTAAAGGTGCCAGTATTTTGGTCGTGGTCTTTATGATAGTTGTCGTCATTTTTTCGTCCCCTCCTTCCTCCGCAGAACCATTAAAACTCCAGAAACTGCTGTAAATAGAACTGTCGCCTCGCCAAGGGTATCGAAACCTCTGTAGTCAAAGACTATGCTTGTGACAACGTTGTTAGCTGATGCTTCAATCTGGGCATGGGTTATGAACCAGTCGTCCATTTCTCTGTGAGGTGGCTCTCCAAAAGGCCTGATGCTAATCATCGCGGCAAGGAGGAAGAGCGTGAACCCTATGAAAGCAAGCAATCCAAGAGAAGTCCTCATTCTATCACCTCCTCATCTGTGGTGTTCTTAATGGCAAGAAGGTACATCGCAGTTGTTAAACCAGCACCAACACCCGCTTCAGCTATTGCCACGTCTGGAGCTTGGAGAACATAGAACTCAAGGGACAAGATGAGGCTAAAAACTGCCATGGCTATGACTGCCATAATTAAGTTCTTGAATCTGATGGCAACTATTGCACTCACCAGCAGACCGATTCCTATTAAAACCTGGAGAATCCAAAAGAACTCCATAAAGTTCATAGCTTTCCCTCCAGCTCATCTATTACAGCACCATAGGGTCTAATTCCAGACTTTCTTGCGGCTCTTCCAATTGCATGGGCACCTACTGGGTTTGTCAGTACTAAGAATATCACCACGAGGGCTGAATGAATGCCTATTGTAACCCATCTTGGATCATGTGTTGGGAGCCAATTATAGAGTGAATACACTACCGTGGCAAGGACTATGAAAATCGTTCCAAATGTTGTACATTTTGTTGCTGCATGAATCCTTGTGTAAACGTCTGGAAATCTCAAAATTCCGATGCTTGCAAGAAAGTTGAAAATCACTCCAATTGCCAAGAAAATTGTGATTACATACTCGATCATGCTATCCCCACCTTCTTCTTCACTAAGTATCTTGCAATGTACAGCGTGGCTATGTAGCTCAAAACAGCATACACCAATGCAACATCGATAAAAACTGGCTGCTTTGTAATGACACCATAAAGAACCATTGCACCTGCGGTTGTTGTTGTCATCGAATCCAGAGCAACAGCTCTATCTGGAATCGTTGGTCCCAAGATAAGCCTGATTAAAGTTAACATCGCTGAAAACAGTAGCAGAATTAGAGCTACCATAAATGCACTAACCACATTCATTCCGCAATCCTCCTTGCCCATTTTGGAAGATACCCACAAAGCTCTTCAGGGGTTGGTTTTTCTTTTCCAGGCGGGACGTTAATCCAGTGAACGTATAAGTTACCTTCTTCGTCAATTTCAAGGGTAAATGTTCCCGGAGTTAAAGTTATTGAATTTGCCAAAAGAGTTCTGCTTTCATCCCTTGTAAGACCTGGAGATATTTTAACAATGCCAGGTCTTATTTTTCCAGTTATTACTCTGTATGCAACGTCAAGGTTAGCTTTTGCCATTGCAAAGAAAAATGGACCTATTGCATATACTATGAAAAGAACCCATCTCCTTGGATTAAAGAAGTATTCAAGCTTCTCGTCCATTATGTTCCTTGTTAGATACCCTATCACCGCTGCAATAATGAATCCAGCGATTAATTCTTCCTTGCTCCATGCGATTATATTTCCTGAACCCGCTGTAAGCAGTAAGTATAC
>JALTMZ010000002.1:7609-8611 GCA_027001105.1 Thermococcus sp. | reverse complement strand
TTAGATAATGAAATCCTTTGTAAGGAAGCACCAGAGAATCATATTCAGCCAAAATGCTCTCTCCTGGGGCAAGGGACTCCCAAAGCCTGATAAGGTTTTCCACGCCATTATCCACGAATACCACCCCTTATAGTCTGTCTTATCTTTTGATTTATTAGTTTTTTGAAGATGAGGATAGAAATGAGCGAAAATTTGGAGAAATCTAACCCAATATTTCAAGGTAATACCAATGTCTCCAAAGCAGCTTTGACTAAGAGTCTTTCAGTTCTTTTTAACTTCTTACTTCCGAATCCGGAATTCCATTCCCCTTTATAAAGCTCGTCCGATACTACTAATGCGACAGCTAACTCAACTCCCCTGAAGCTGGCAACACTCATCAAGGCGGAAGCTTCCATTTCAACGCCAAGGATTCCTCGGCTTGAATAATCTCTGAGTTTATCCTCTGTCTCTCTGAATGGTGCATCTGTTGTCCATATTCCTCCTTTGAAAATCTTGATTCTTTTCCTTCCAATTTGATGTTTCACTTCCTTTTCAAGTGCATCAAAGAGTCTCTTACTGGGCTTTGGTATGTACTCGGGAGGCATGTAGTGATAGCTCGTACCTTCTTCTCTTAAAGCCCAAGCTGGCAGTATAACATCGCCGATTGTAACCCCTTCCTTTATTGCGCCTGCCTCCCCAACCACTAAGAACTCTTTTCCACCTCGAGCTATTGCTATCTCCAGAGCGAAGACCGATGCTGGCGACCCAAAGTAGGGATTTAATACATAACTTTCCCTCCCCTTGTACTCACCGATAAAGGCCTGACGAACATAAGTGCACTCTTCTTTGAGTTCCACATCATTTAGCAATTGCCTGGCATAATTCGGAGCCACATCTTAATCACCTTCAATAACCATTAAAAACGCTGTGTCTTTGCTTTTCCAACGGTGATATCCTTAGCGATTTTCAGTTCATTCTTTTGTGCAAATGTTCTGATTTTTTCTCTAAGTCCATCTATGTCAA
>JALTMZ010000002.1:0-7599 GCA_027001105.1 Thermococcus sp. | reverse complement strand
GACATAATAATTCAAGCGCAATATCAAGAAATGGCTTTGGCTCATAATCGTGAAGCGTGTAGAGGAAAACAATGAAGTCAAATTCTTCTCCAAGCTTAACCTCTAAGAAATCGCCATATAAAAATTCAGCTTTCCTGGTGATTCTGTCTCTCAAACGGTTGCAGAAATCTACCAGTTCCTGACTCTTCTCAATACCCATAACTTTTTCAACTTCATCTTTAAGTGCCATCCTGAACGTCAAAATTCCAAGACCACAACCGACGTCAAGAACTCTTCCTTCAACCTCTTGGACTATCCAATCCATCAATTTTCTCCTAACCTTAAGCTCATCTCTGTATGCTGGGTATCTGACTAGCATACTGCTGACGAGCCAGTAAAGCTCCTCTTCACTCCCGCCAGCTTCATAGAACACTTTGAAGGCTTCCTCATAGTAGAGTTTGAGAAAGTCCACTCAAGCTCCTCTCTTCTAACTAATCCAAAAGAGTTTTAAAACTTTCTCATGTAGTAATTTCGGGTGAAGCTATGTTCAGGAATCTCGGCTATACTGATGAGCCCTTCTACGAAAAGACCCAAGATGAATACGATATAGAAAGCGAGAGAGGTAGGGAAAGATTTGCGGAGTTAATGGAGATCCTTTCAAGACATTTACCTATTAAAAGCGGCAGAGCCTTGGACATTGGCTGCAACGCTGGACTAAGCAGTTTTGTCTTAGAGGAGCTTGGTTTTGAAGTTATTGGGATAGACATTCAAGAAAAATTCGTTAAGCGAGCCAAAGAGTTAGCGAAAAAGCGAGGTTCAAAGGCAGAATTTTACGTTATGGATGCTAAAAATCTAAACTTCAAAGAAAGCACCTTTGACCTCGTTGCGTTGCTCGGGTATCCGCTGGCACATTTCAGCATCTGGGATTTTGATAAGATTTTGCAAGAAGTTAGACGAGTCCTAAAGCCTCAAGGCTACATTGTAATTCAAGAAAGTGACTTCCTTTGGACGCTTATCAGGGGTTTTAATCAGCCAGGGCTTGAGGCTGAGGGGTTGGTTAGAATAAACGTTGATGTAAACGTTTATGAGGGCTACCTTGAGAGGTTGCTTATCGATTTTGAAAGGGGAGTATTCTCAAGAGACAAATTTTACATCTGGTCGTCGTGGATTCTGCGCTATGTTTTTGAAAAGAACGGTTTTGAGGCTGAGTTTAAGGATAATGACTTGATTATTGCTCGAATGAGGTGATACCATGTTCAAGAATCTTGGAGAGACTTTTGAGCCCACATATAAGGAAAAGCTCTGGATGTATGACCCAAGAACTGAAGTTGGGAAAAAGAGAATGAAGAAGCAGAAAGAGCTGCTTGAGAGCTTTCTCCCCCATAAAAAGCGGTAAGGCTTTGGACATCGGCTGCGGTATAGGAATTTCGACCTTTGCTCTCGAAGAGCTGGGATTTGAAGTTGTTGGAATTGATGTTCAGGAAGAGCTTGTGGAAAAGGCAAAGGACATTGCAAAAGAACTTGAATTTAAAGCAGAGTTCCGAGTTATGGACGCCAAGAAGCTCGATTTTCCGGATGAAAGCTTTGATTTAGTTGCGCTTTTGGGTAATCCCCTCCCCCACTTGAGCGTTTATGATTTCGACGATATTGTCCAAGAAGCCGTTAGGGTGCTTAAACCCCATGGGGTCATATTCGTTGACTATGCAGACTGGGTTAAGCTTTTACATGACGGCTATAAGCACGTGCTCGTTGAGGAGCCGTTTATTCAGTTTCACGTTTCTCTCAACACCGTGAAAGGACAGGTAGAGCGGCTTTTCATTAATCTCGAGAAGGGCTATTCCTTCAGAGTAAAGATTAATGTCTGGTCGCCGTGGATAGTGGAGTTCATCTTAAGAAAGGCAGGATTTGATGTGAAGACGCATTATCTTGGGACTTTTAGTGTTGTGACGGTGGGGGTTAAACCATGAGGATCTACACATTCGGAAAGGAAATCGTTCCAGTAGCTGGGATATCTACAGAGGACGGCATTTTAATCATTGGGGGCGTGAGGACTGAGAACTACAAGATTATGCTCCTCAAGCTAAACTATGAAGGGGGGCTTAAGTGGGTTAAGTTTTATAGAGGCAAAAATGACTGGGAGGGCATTCGATAGCCAAAGTAAACGATGGATATATCATAGGCGGCGCTGTTGAAGGAATAGCCACTCCAGAAGGTGGGAAGAGCTGGAAAGCCTATCTTGCAAAGGTAGATAGGAATGGAAACAAAATCTGGGAGAGGAAGTACCGGATTTGGGGCAATGAGTGCATATATTTGATAGTTCCGGTTGAAAGTGGCATTCTTGTAGGTGGCGAAGCCTCAGACGGCAGCAAAAGAAGCTTTTTCTTGATGAAAACAGATGAGAGAAGTGAGCCACTGTGGACTAAAACCTACGGCAAATGGGAAGATGCAGTCTTTGGCGACATTGTGCCAATGAATGATAGTATTATGCTGATCGGAAGCTCCAAAGATGAGAATGGCTGGAAGATTAATCTCATACAGGTCAATAACGAGGGTGAAGTCTTAGAAAAGAAAATTCTTGTCAATGGTGTGGTCTTTGATGTCGTCAGCACTGAGAAGGGAATTCTTTTAGCTGGCGAACATGATAGGGAGTTCTACGTTGCAAAGCTGGGCGAAGAGAATGAAATTAAGTGGGAAAAGAACTTTGGAAATGGTGTTGCAATTGTATTAGAGCCTGTAAAAGGAGGAATTTTAGTAGGAGGGGAACTGTATGGAAGAGCGGTTTTGGTGAAAATAAGTAAAGAGGGGAAACTTCTTTGGAAAAAAGAGCTTTGGGAGAATGGCTGGATTCAGGTCGTTAAGCAAGATGGAGATAGACTTTCTGTGGCTGGTGTGATCGAAAGTGAGGGAAAAGAGTATATGGGAATATTAGAGGAGGGATATTATGAGACCTATCATCTTAAAGGGTGAAAAAGTATCTCTAGCTGTTAGTTTAGAAAAAGACAAGGACAAATGGCTTATATGGGTAAACGATAGGAATATACAGAACTTCGTTAACAGTCCAATGAACATTTACTTTGAGAAGGATTTTGACGAGATTTTGGAGGAGCTGAGAAAGAACAAAAGTAGCATAGTAAATTTTGCTATAGTTGAAAATAGCAGTAACGAACTTGTGGGCTTCATTGGAATAGGTTCAATAGACTGGCAGTCGAGACATGCCATGATCTGGTACTTTATTGGGAATGAGCACTGGGGAAAAGGCTACGCAAGTGAAGCATTATCCTTAATTTGTGGGTTTGCATTTGAAAATATGAACCTCGAGAAGCTCTACACATTTGTCCACGAGCCAAATAAGGCTTCACAGAAAGTTCTCGAAAAGAATGGATTCAAGTTAGTCGGGAGGTTTAGAAAGCATGCCTACATTCCTAAGCATGGTTATGTAGACAGCTTAGCATATGAGCTTTTAAGGGAAGAGTGGAGAAATGAGCTCAACAATCCTGAAGGATAAAAATTTCCTAGAAGTCACATCCAATGAAAACAGATTGCAGAGGTTAAGAAAGTTGAACTCCCAGAGGACACACTTGTGAATTGATGTATCATCCAAGTGATACAAAAAGCTTAAATATGTCCTAGTTAGATAGTATAAATGGTGGGAGCGTGAGCCTTGAAGAGGTCATTGTTGAATTCCACAAACTCGGCATTCCAGAAGTTAAAAGGCGTGAACTAGAACTTCCTGCAAATTTGAGCCAGGCAGTCGTTGTCTTTGGACTTAGAAGAACTGGAAAGACATATCTCCTGTATCAAACAATGCTCGATCTTATGGAAACGGGTTTACCCATAGAGCGGCTGTTTTACGTCAACTTCGAGGACAGCAGACTCGAAGGCCTCATAGGAAAAGACCTATCGGAAATCGTCGAGTTATACTACAAGCACAACCCTGATGCTGATCTCATGTATCTCTTCCTTGACGAAGTTCAGAACGTCCAAGGATGGGAGAAGTTCGTGAGAAGACTACTAGAAAGAAAGAATGTGAGGATTTTTATCACCGGCTCATCCTCAAAGCTCCTCTCAAAGGAGATAGCAACTTCCCTGAGGGGAAGAAGCCTAAGCTTTAGACTTTTCCCTCTATCCTTCCGTGAATTCCTGGTTTTTAAAGGATTTGAGTTCAAAGAACCTCTTATAGAGCCAGAAAGGGGAAGAATAAAAAGATATTTGGAAGAGTACGTTGAGTACGGTGGCTTTCCCGAGATAGTGAATTATCCGCCCCTTCTCAAGATAAGAACCCTTCAAGAGTATCTTGACCTGATAGTCTACAAAGATCTTATCGAAAGGTATGGAATCGAAAAAACGGGCGCAATGAAGGGACTCATACGCGTTATAACCCGAAACTTTGCAAGAAGGATTTCAATAAGAAAGCTCTACGGTATGCTTTCCTCCCTTGGTTTGAGCCTGAGTAAGAGTAAGGTTTATGAGTACTTCTCTTACCTCGAGGACATAGGGTTCGTAACCCCAATCAGGAGGTTCCACTTCAGCGAGGTGGAGTCCCTCAGGAGCATCCCCAAGCTTTACGTCGCAGATACAGGATTCCCGACGGTCTTCGGGGTTAAGGATATTGGTCACAGGATGGAAAACATAGTAGCACTTGAGCTCCTCAGGAGAAAGCACTATCGGGAGCCGAGGATTGACATCCGTTACTGGATGGACGCCAAAGGGGAGGTCGACTTCGTGGTCTCACTCGGTTTTGAAGTCAAGGAGTTAATTCAGGTGAGCTATGATGTTAATGATCCAGAGACAAAAAGGAGGGAGATAGAGGCCCTTTTAAGAGCTGCTAAAACCTTGAATTGTGGCAATTTGACAGTGGTCACCTGGGATTACGAGGGGGTTGAAACTTATGGAGGAAAAACGATAAAGTTCGTGCCCCTGTGGAAGTGGTTCTTGAGGAGAGAATAAGGGTTTTCGAATAAAAGGGAATAAATGTAAGTTAAAGCCTACATATTACTTCTTCTCTAAAAATTCCTTCAACATCTCTGCCTTTTTAATCCTCCCCAGCTTGAGATAGGCTTGATACTCATATTCTAAATTCAAAACAGGGATTTTCATGCCTTCGATTTGCATAAAGCATTTGTATTTGTTTATGTCTACTGGAGGCTCCCATTCGTTGTTAACTTTCTTCTGGATGTCCCCCATTATCTCGACTTTAATCCCATCAATTATTAGCGTTCCAAAGTACGAACGGATTCTCTCGCTCTCCCTGAACTTTACGGGTCTCACTACAAACTCAGAAAAGAGGCGCTCAATTTCATAAGCTCCTTCTTTATCAGTCTGGATGTCAATGTAATGTGGCCCAATGGGAACGCCCTGGAGGGCAAAGCCAAGACTCCCGGTAATGACCCAGTTCACACCGCTGTCCTTTAACCTCTCATACAGCTTACGGAGAACTTTGAGGTGGGTTTGGGGAATCATCTAGGAATCACCTCAGCACCTCAAAGAGTTTATAGCTTAGGTTCATAAAAACTTTAAGGATTCTCCCGGAGTTTTATCTTGGGGACTTTCTGTTAAGTTTCCCTCATTTTAGAAACAAAACTCCTTCAAGACTTACTCTTTTTGATTCATTTCCTACAACGGTGAATTAAGCTTAAATAAATTGAGAGCATATGATCCTGTGAGGACATAGGGTCTATGACAGTAAATTGGGGGCGAGTTCATGAAATTTACTCATTTCTTCCTGCTTTTGAGTTTAATCTTGATAGTGATAGCTGGAAGCTTGCTCATTAGCGAAAGGCACCAGAAGACTTCTTTGAAAGCTGACAATGAGAAATACAATAACTCTCAAAGTGAATCAGCACCTTTAGAAATTAATGGAGGAGCTGAAAATGCCTCTAGAGTTGAACCCGAGTGCTTGCACCCGGGTTATGGAGAAATAAACATGCACTCTATTGAGCTGAGTGAAAATGAGCTCATGATCCACAAGGGAGACAGGGCTGTAGTTAAGGGCAACATTACCGGAAAGGAATATCATGTGGGAGAAGCCGTCGGGTCTAAAAATACATGCTACTATGAGGGTTGCGTAGCGCTGAAAGCATACCTCGATCCGGAAGCTTCAAAGTCCTCATGGAGTTACATGCAGAGGAAACTGACGAAGGTGGAAGGATTGGATATCAAAATTATTCCACAGAAGTTCTGTTTAAAACCCAATGAAACCATGGAATTTCAAGTCAAGATAAATGCCCAAAAAGCAGGGACTTATTATCTCTATATAGTTGCCATTGGAGATAAGGGCTGGAAGAGCTGGGATGTTATTAAGATCGAGGTAAGCTAAATCTTGGAACCTTATGTATTGTCATATGTAAAACTCACATGCGAATAGGTAATACGTAATACAAAAAAACCTTTATATACCATAAGGACAACTTTCAATTAAAAAGTTCTACAAGAAGGGGAGTATTAAAACAGATGGAGCACAAAATTACAAGATGATTCTCCTCTTCTGGATGCTCTCTCTACTGATCGTGGAATTGTGGAGAAAATTTTGGAGGTGTTTTGGATGCCAATGTACCTCGTAACTCATACCTGGCCAGATGAGGAAGCTTTAAAAGCTACAAAAGAAGCTGCCGACTTTTTTGAGCGGTTATCTGCACTTCCAGATGGAATAGAGTTCCTTGCCAGCTACAACTTCGACGTAGGATGTTATACTCTCTGGAAGGCGCCAAACAAGGAGGTACTTGAAAAGCTGATGGAAGGTTCTCCAACTTTCAAGAAGAATGCAGAAATAGTGGAAGTCGTGCAGAGCTATCCGCCCACAGTGGAGTACATCGTAAGGACGTGGAGAATGGTACTTTCAGCTGCTAAAAGGTGAGAACTTGACCATTCTTTTTTAATTTTTCACACACCATAAAATTCCGGCTTTTTAGAGCACGAAGCTTAAAAGGGTTAACAGGGATATTAATGTGGTGAACTGAATGAATCCCATCGTCCGCGAAGCAAGAGCTGAGGATAAGCCTTTCATTGAAGAGATTGCAAAGCTAACATGGGAAGGTGAGGACTACCTCGCTCGGGTTTTTGAGACATGGTTAAAAGATGGGAACTTCTACGTGCTTGAGCTGGAGGGAAAAGTTGTTGGAACAGCGAAGCTCACCCTCTTACCCAACAAAGTCGGCTGGCTTGAAGGCCTTAGGGTTCATCCCAGCTATCAAAAGCGTGGCTTTGGAAGAGTTTTGCACAACTTTATGCTACAAAAAGGGAAGACACTTGCAGAGAAAGGTGTTATAGATGCACTGGAATTCTCCACCTACTTCCTCAACAAAGAGAGTATTGCAATGGCAAAAAAGGATGGTTTTAAGATTGTAAGGCGGTTTTACTACATTCAGAGGACGCTTGAGGATGGAGAACATCCAAAACCTTCAAAAATTCACTCTTTAGAAGAGCTCGACTATAAAGATTACATCCCCTATGGCTGGAAGTTCCTTCACAGATGTGAGGAAAGCCTGAGATGGTTGAACAGAAAAGCAGAGATCAGGGAATATAAAGGGTTTAAGTTTCTCTATGTCCCAATATATGAAAATGAACCAACATTCACACCTTTCAAGCTTTCAACTGAGAGTATAAAAACGCTTTTGCCAGCAA
>JALTMZ010000001.1 GCA_027001105.1 Thermococcus sp. | reverse complement strand
TCACTGGAGGCATCACAGTCGGTTTTGGCGGCTCTTCGTTTTCTGCAATTATATTGTGAATCCTTAGGTCTTCAAGTATCTTTTTCCTGAGTCCATCTGAAGCCAAGCTCGAGTGATAAATCGTCGCCAAAGACATCAAAATCATTTCCTTCACATGCCTCTGCCCTTTGTCTTCATGGAAATGAGGATTAAGAGTCTCGATCTGGAATATCTCCACCCCCTGATCAAAGACATCCTGATACTCCTCAACCCCTTCCCATCTGCCAAACCTCTCAAGAAGGTAAACTATCTCATATGGCTCTATTGAGTAGCCAGTTGAGAATGGCATTATCTCGGCAAGCTTCATGGTCATTGCATGCTCCCCGGCGTTTCCAGTTACCATTATTGTGGTTTCAAATGCCGTCTGCTCGCTTATGAGCTGATTGAGATAGCGGTTTGTTATCTCACTAACTCTTCCCCATTTCTTGAAGTACAAGCTGCCCTTTGTAACTTTGGGCTTGTGCCTCCAATGAAGGCGAACCATCGTATATTCACTCTCGCTCATGAGAAAGCCAGCAGCATAATCTTTAACGTACTCGTTGACAGCCCCTGGGATGTAGTTATCTGCATCAACAAATCCTACATATTTTGCACCAATAGCTTTTGCAAGCAGAATTCCAATGACCATACCTTCGCCTTTACCGCTCCTAACATTTCCATTCTCGTCAAGTATTGCAGTGTAGCCGACTTTTTCAAATGCCTTAGCTATTCCGCTATCTTTTTGATGAACCATGATAATCCTTGAATGGGTTAGATTGTAGAAGTGCCTAACTAAATCTACCTCCTGCCTGTATCTATTGGGACCTTCTCTCTTGCTGTTTGAGACTATTATTATAGGACATTTATGTGGTATTGCCTTTAAAACACCATCAATCAAATGCAACTTTTCGTTTTTCATTGGAACAACAACCGCCATTTCTCCCAGTGTACGATATACATCCTCCCTTGGGATGTTTGTGACTGTGAACATAGGCACTTCCTCTGTCTCGGTGTCCATTTTGAGTAACTTTTGCAATTCATAAATCTTAACAGCTCCAAATATCTCCTTGTAAACGGGAGCCTCTAAAAGCATATTATCACCTCCAGATGATTAGAATGAAGTTAAACCTTTGAAAACCACTAAAGAGCATCAAGTCCTTAAACGGAACTCCATGAATTATTAGTAAATTGGCGTATATAAAATTTATCAAAAGAAGAAAAGATCAGCGCTTCATTGCAAATTCACTCACAAAGGCTGAGCTTGAGATTGTATCCCCGATTCCAACAGTGCTCTTAGGTGATGCAACTATTTTCGTTGGTATAAATGCTAACTGTCTGTCAGTCATGTCGATTATCCCATTTTCAACTTCACCAAACTCCTTCTCAAGCTCCTCTTCAGTGAGGAAAGCCCTTTCATTTGTGGGCACACTTAAAGCATCTCTAATCTGGCTCAAGTTTTCTATGCTACCATACATTGCCTTAGCCGCAGCAGCCAATGCGGCAAATAACAGGGCATCCCTGACCTCCTCACCCCTATACTGGGTCAATGCAACGTAATAACCATAGGTATGGAAGTGGATTCTCTGAATTCCAGTTTCATCCATGAGGAGGTGCATCGCATCTATAACCGAGAACACACTGCCCTCAAGCACTTCCCTTGCAAGCTCTTCATCCCCAATTATCTCCATCAAAGATGCCAGTTCAACTTCATTCAGCCCAACGCTCGTGAACTTTGGCAGCAAATTAATTAGAGCCTCCCTAACTTTCTTGTTTGCAGTGTAAGCAAACTCAAAATGACTTTTCACATTTCTCTTGTTGAGCATATCAAGCTGAGCTTCAACTTCATTAAGCACATCCCTGTATGTAGTCCCGTCTTCGTAGAATTCTTTTAAAACTTGCAGACCGCTTATTATTGCCAGATCAACGTTCTTAACTATCTTATTGAAGTGTTCTTTGAACTCATCCCTCATACACACCTTAGCATTGTAATCGTCAGCATTTGCTATGAATCTGTTTTCCCTTGGAGCAACCATGTCAAAGACATGGAATCCCCTTGGAAATTCGAAGATGTAGTGAATAAGTTCCTCCTCATTCTCTTTCACGGCTTCTTTAGGAT